>NZ_JBWKXQ010000056.1:0-45159 GCF_059423125.1 Variovorax sp. GW531-E2
GGTTCGGGGGAGGGCGGTGGCGCGGACGGCAGCGTGCGCATCGCCACCTGTTCGCCGAACGCGATCAGCACCTGCGGATCGTAGGCATGGAACCAGGTGATGCCGCCGAAGCGCCGGCGCACCAGCAGGCGCGGCGCGATCACGCGCTCGAGCATGCGGATGTGCACCAGCTTGAGCTGCGCCACGTCCTGCGCGCTCACGCGCTTGTTCCACAGCCAGGTCTGCGTCAGCACGTCGCCTTCGAGGCGGGTGCGGCTGTAGACGATCCAGTAGCCGACCCAGATCACGCACAGGCCCGCCACGCCGAAGACGAACAGGCTGGTGGCCGACCAGCTGGTGGTGCGCAGCGACGGCAGGCTCCACAGCGCGAAGGCGAAGAGATCGACCACCAGCACCACCGCCAGCGTGCGCAGCAGCGGCGGGAAGGCGGCGCTTTCGAGCGGGCCGCCTTCTGTCGTCGCGGGTTGGTCGTTCGGGGCGTCGCCGGGGCGGGCGTCGCTCACGGCTTGGAAGCTTCGCCCGCCGCCGGGGCCGCCGGCGCCGGCGTTTCCTCGGGCGTCTTCTGGTTGCCGAACGGGTCTTCCATGTTCACGCCGTTGTCGGTGGCGGGCGGCGCGTTCGGGTCGACCGGCATGTCGAGGTTGACCTTCTCGATGTCGACGACCTTTTCCTTCTCGAGGAACACGGTCACCGTCTGCGGGAAGAAGATCACGATGGCCACCAGCAGCAGCTGCATCACGACCCAGGGCACGGCGCCCAGGTAGATGTCGCGCGACTCCACCTTCTTGGGCAGCGCCCCGTTCTTGAACAGGGTGTCGGCGATGCCCCGCAAGTAGAACAGCGCGAAGCCGAAGGGCGGGTGCATGAACGAGGTCTGCATGTTCACGCACAGCAGCACGCCGAACCACACCATGTCGATGCCCAGCTTGTGGGCCACGGGGCCCAGCAGCGGCAGGATGATGAAGGCGATCTCGAAGAAGTCGAGGAAGAACGCCAGGAAGAACACGAAGATGTTGACCGCGATCAGGAAGCCGATCTGGCCGCCCGGCAGGCCCGAGAGCATGTGCTCGATCCACTTGGCGCCGTCCACGCCCTGGAACACCAGCGAGAACACGCGCGAGCCGATCAGGATGAACACCACCATCGCCGTGAGGCGCATGGTGCCTTCCATCGCGTCCTTCATCAGCGCCCAGTTCAGGCGGCGGTGAATGAGCGCCAGCACCAGCGCACCGACCGCACCCATGGCGCCCGCCTCGGTCGGCGTGGCGATGGCCTTGTCCATGAAGGGCAGGCCGCCCATCGAGCCGAGCACCGCGAAGATCAGGATGGCCGAGGGAATGATGCCGCGCAGGCACTTGCCCCACAGCGCCCAGCCATGCAGCGTGCGCGCCGTGGCGGGCAGGCCGGGCACGTAGTGCGGGCGGATGCGCGAGACCAGGAAGGTGTAGATCGCGAAGATCACCACCTGCAGGATCGACGGACCCCAGGCGCCCTTGTACATCTGGCCGACGTCGGTGCCGAGCTGGTCGGCCATGACGATCAGCACCAGCGAGGGCGGCACCAGCTGCGTGATGGTTCCCGAGGCGGCGAGCACGCCGGTCGAGTAACGCATGTTGTAGCCGTAGCGCATCATGACCGGCAGCGAGATCATCGCCATCGCGATCACCTGGCCGGCCACCGTGCCGGTGATGGCGCCGAGGATGAAGCCCACGATGATCACCGAGTAGCCCAGGCCGCCGCGGATCGGGCCGAAGAGCTGGCCCATCGAGTCGAGCATGTCCTCGGCGAGCCCGCATTTTTCTAACACCGCTCCCATGAGCGTGAAGAACGGAATGGCCAGCAGCGTCTCGTTCGACAAGATGCCGAACACGTTGAGCGGCAGGTTGGCCATGAAGCCGGCCGGGAACCAGCCCATCTCGATGGCGAAGAAGCCGCAGATCAGGCCGAGGGCCGAGAGCGAAAACGCGACCGGAAACCCGATCAGCATGATCACCACGAGCCCCGCGAACATGATCGGGGCGAAATTTTCCATGTGCATGATGTCTACTTGTCCTGCGGTGCGAGCGGTGTCGGGGCGGTCTGGCGAAGCGCGACGAACGCCATCACTGCACCGGCTTCTCGTAGTGCGTGTTCATCTCGATCAGTCCGCGCAGGTAGGCGATGCGCTTGATGATCTCGGCGACACCTTGCAGGAACATCGTGCAGAAACCCACGGGCATCAGCAGCGCGGCGGGCCAGCGGATCAGCCCGCCGATGTTGCCCGACATCTCGCCCGACACCCAGGTGTTCCAGAAGAACGGCCAGGTGAGGTAGGTCAGCAGGCCCATCACCGGCAGCAGGAAGAAGGTCAGGCCGAACAGGTCGACATACACCGGCCCGTGGCCCTTGAGCTTGCCGTAGATGATGTCCACGCGCACATGCTCGTTGAAGCGCAGCACCACCGGCGCACCGAGCATCACGGTGGCGGCGAACAGATACCACTGGATCTCGAGGAAGGCGTTGTTGCTGAAGTCGAAGCCGTACCGGACGAAGGCATTGGCGGCCGAGATGAGCGACGCGGCCAGAACCGCATAGCCGGCAAATTTGCCGAGTTTTTCGCTGACCCAGTCCATGACGGCCGCGAATTTGAGGAATACAGACAAGGGGTGTCTCCCGCGAAGCCCAAGGTGAAGCGCCGGCCCCTGGTGGGGGCTGCGCGCAAAGCCCGCAATGGTATCTCGGTGAACCTTAGTATTGCCTTGACACAAACTCGGGTTTACCCGGAATCCGCGTCGCCAGAGGGCCTGTCGGGCGGTCGCCATAATGGCCCATGTCTTCGAGCCCGCCGCCTTCGACGCCCTTCGGTGCGGCGAGCCCGCCCCTGTCGATCGACTCGCCCGACATGCGCCGCGCCGGCCGCGACCTGCTCTCGCTGGCCCTCATCGACGCGCGCAACCACACGCTGCACCTGCTGTCCCTGTTCGAACAGGCACTGGGCGAAGCCATGCGCGTGCCGCCGCAGCCGGGCGTGGTGCCGCCGGTCTGGCTGGCGGGCCACATCGGCTGGTTCGCCGAATGGTGGATCGGGCGCAACACCCAGCGTGCCTTCGGCATCGACTGCCCCGTGCGCCCCACGCGGCTGGCCGCCATCGACCCCGACGCCGACGACTGGTGGAACCCGGCCCAGGGCGCGGCCGATCGCTGCTGGTCGCCTGACCTGCCGGGCCTGGGCCAGACCAAGGCCTACCTGCTCGAAACCCTCGAGAGCACGCTCGAGCTGCTCGAGAACGCCGCCGAGACCGATGCCGGCCTGTACTTCTATCGGCTCGCGCTCTTCCATGAAGACCTGCGCGGCGAACAGCTCGTGGTGCTGGCGCAGACGCTGGGCCTGCCGCTGAACATCGAGCAGCCGCCCACCGCCGTCACGCGCGAGCCGCTGCTGCTGCCGGCCACGCGCTGGGAGCTCGGCCTGCCCGAGCACAGCGGCTTCCTGTTCGCGCAAGAGGGCACGGCGCACCGCGTCGACGTGCCCGAGTTCGAGATCGACGCCCAGCCCGTCACCTGGGACCAGTACATCGAGTTCGTCGACGACGGCGGCTACGACCGCGAGGAGCTGTGGCACAGCGACGGCTGGCGCTGGCTCGCCGCGCAGACCGAAGGCCGGCGCGGGCCGCGCCATGTGGAGCAGATCGGCGTGGCGCGCAACGGCACCGGCGGCTCGGTGCTGCAGCAGCGCTTCGGCGTCACCGTGCGCGCGGCCGGGCACCACAGCGCCGTGCACCTGAGCTGGTGGGAGGCGGACGCCTGGGCGCGCTGGGCCGGCCGGCGCATCGCGACCGAGGTCGAATGGGAGATCGCGGCCCACACGGCCGCACGGCGGGGCTTCCGCTGGGCCGATGTGCACGAGTGGACGGCTGGCACGCTGCAGCCCTGGCCGGGCTTCCGGGCCGATCCCTGGAGCGCCGGTGGCGAGTTCGATCCGGTGGCCGCCTTCGGCCGGGCGCGCGTGCTGCGCGGCGCCTCGTTCGCGACGCGTGCGCGCCTGCGTTCGCCGCGTCGCCGTGGCTTCGCACTGCCCGATGCCGACGACGGCTTCTTCGGCTTCCGTACCTGCGCGCTGTAGCCGCCTTCAGGGCCGCTCGCCGCCGGCTTCCGACGACAGCGGCGGCGCCACTTCCTCCAGCGGCTTGCGCTCCGCATCGGCTGCGTAGCGCAGCGCCAGCAGCCCCGCGACGATGACCAGCACGGCGCCGATCAGGTAGCCCACCATCACCGCGCCGCGGCTGCCGGTCTCGATCAGCATCCCGAACAGCACCGGCGCCGCGAAGCCGCCCGCGCCCATGCCGATGGCGTAGAAGATCGCGATGGCCATGGCGCGCATCTCCAGCGGGAACACCTCGCTCACGGTCAGGTAGGCCGAGCTGGCCGCCGCCGACGCAAGAAAGAACACCGCCGACCAGCACAGCGCCTGGCTGCGCGCGTCGAGCCAGCCCTGCATGAAGGCCCAGCCCGTGAGCGCCAGGCCCACGCCGGCCAGCACATAGGTCAGCGCGATCATCCTGCGCCGGCCCACGCTGTCGAACAGCGGGCCCAGCAGCAGCGGCCCGAGCACGTTGCCCAGCGCAAACGGAAAGATGTACAGCGCCACGCGGCCCTCGGCCACGCCGTAGAAGCGCGTGAGCACCAGCGCGTAGGTGAAGAAGATCGCGTTGTAGAAAAAAGCCTGCGACACCATGAGCGCCGTCGCCACCACGCTGCGCGCCGGGTAGCGCCGCAGCAGCACGCGCGCCACCTCGCGCATCGGCGGGCTGTTCTGGCGCGCGGCGGTGTACATGACGTGGCCTTGCGCGGTGGGCAGCGGGCCGTGCTGCACTTCGACTTCGCGCTCAATGTCCGCGACGATGCGCTCGGCCTCATCCGCGCGTCCGTGCGCGATGAGCCAGCGCGGGCTCTCGGGCACATGGCGCCGCACCAGCAGGATGGCCACCGCCAGCACCGCGCCCAGCGCAAAGCCCGCGCGCCAGCCCCACACCGGGCCGATCACGCGCGCGTCGAGCAGCACCAGGCTCAGCGCCGCGCCGAGCGCCGCACCGATCCAGAAGCTGCCGTTGATCGCGAGGTTGACGCGCCCGCGCACGCGCGCCGGAATGAGTTCGTCGATGGCCGAATTGATGGCCGCGTACTCGCCGCCGATGCCCAGCCCCGTGACGAAGCGGCACAGCGCGAAGAAGGCGAAGTTGGGGGAGAAGGCCGTGGCCAGCGTGCCCAGCGTGTAGACCACGAGCGTGAGCAAGAAGAGCTTCTTGCGCCCGAGCCGGTCCGTGAGTCGACCGAACACCAGCGCACCGATTACCGCGCCCGCGATGTAGATCGAGCCCGACCAGCCGATTTCTCCCGCCGTGAGCCCGAGCGTGTCGGGCCGCTCCAGCACCGCGCCGATGGAGCCCACCAGCGTGACCTCGAGGCCGTCGAGGATCCAGGCCACGCCCAGCGCGATCACCACGCGCCAGTGCCAGCGCGACCACGGCAGGCGGTCCAGGCGGGCAGGGATGTCGCTGCGCAGAACCGTCATGCGGGGCATTATGCGAAGCGCGTCACCCCCGCGTTGTAGGACCGGCGCTGCAATGCGCCGGTCCGCTCACAGGTGCTTCAGGCCGCGACGGCCGCGATCACCTGCCGGATGCCCATGGCTTTCAGCGTGTCGGCAATGGCCGCGACCGCGCCCGGGATGCCCGCGTCGCCGAAGTGCCCCATGCAGCCCACGCGGAAGGTCTCGACCTGCGTCAGCTTGCCGGGGTAGAGGATGTAGCCGCGCTTCTTCACCTCCTGGTAGAAGGTCTTGAAGTTGTAGTTGGCATCGTCGGGCGCATGGAAGGTGACGATGATCGGCGCCTGGATGGCCGGGTCGAGAAAAGGCCGGAAGCCCAGCGTGGCGAGGCCGTCGACCAGCGCCTTGCAGTTGCGCGTGTAGCGCCCGCCGCGCGCGGGCCGGCCGCCTTCCTCGATGTACTGCGCAATGGCGGTGTCGAGCGCGGCCACCACGTGCGTGGGCGGCGTGAAGCGCCACTGCGTGGTCTTTTCCATGTAGACCCACTGGTCGTACAGGTCCATGCTCAGCGAGTGGCAGTTGCCTTCGCACTTTTCGAGCGTGCTGCGCTTGATGACGACGAAGCCCATGCCCGGCACGCCTTCGAGGCACTTGCCCGAGGCGGCGACCACGGCGTCGAAGGGCGTCTTGCGCGCGTCGATCTCCAGCGCGCCGAAGGAGCTCATCGCATCGATGATCAGGCCGCGTCCGTGCTTGGCGACCACCAGCGCGATCTCGTGCAGCGGGTTGAGCACGCCGGCGCCGGTTTCGCAGTGCACGACCGCGACGTGCGTGATGCTCGGGTCGGCCGCGAGCGCGCGGTCGACGTCGGCGGGCGAGACCTGCTTCTCTTCGGTGTAGTCGATGGTGGTGAGCTTGCGGCCCAGAACCTTGCAGATCTTGGCCAGGCGTTGGCAGTAGGCGCCGTTGCTCGGCACCAGCACATGGCCGTTGCGCGGCACGATCGTGCCGATGGCCGCTTCGACCGAGAAGGTGCCGCTGCCTTGCAACGGAACGCATTCGTGCGTGCCCGTGCCGTGCACGATGTTGAGCACTTCCTTGCGGATGCGCGCCGTGATCTGGTTGAAGTCGGCGTCCCATGAGCCCCAGTCGCGCAGCATCGCTTGGCGGGTGCGGTCCGAGGTGGTCAGGGGGCCGGGCGTGAGCAGGATGGGGTGGGCGGCTTGACTCATGGTGTCTCCAGGCAGGGAAAGGAAATGAGGGGCGAGAGGTAGGGTGTTCGTTCAGCCACGGGCGAGGTTGCGCCAGGCCTGCGTGCGTGCGAGCAGCACGCGGGTGAGCAGTGCGTAGGCGATGCACACCAGCGTCGAGGTGACGACGATCAGGCTGGCCAGCGCGGCGGCCGGGCCGATGTCGCCGGCGTCGTCCAGGTGCATGATCGCGACCGACGCGAGGATGGTCTCCGGCGTGTACAGGAAGATGGCGCACGACAGGCTGGCCATCGACACCACGAAGAAGTAGCGCCCGATGTCCAGGATGGCCGGCAGGCACACCGGCACCGTCACGCGCAGGAAGGTCTTGAAGAACGGCACCTTGAGCGAGGCCGACACGGCTTCGAACTCGTTGTCGATCTGCTTGAGCGCCGTCACCGCCGTGAGGTGGCTCGAGGTGTAGTAGTGCACCACCATCGAGATGACCAGGATCGCCATCGTCTGGTAGAGAAAGTTCAGCGGGTTGGCCGGATGGTTGAAGAACATCACGTAGCCCAGGCCCAGCACCAGGCCCGGCACCGCCATCGACAGCACCGCCATCAGGTGCATGCCCTTGCGCATGAGGCCCAGGTTGCGCGTCTTCTCGATCAGGTAGGCGCCCACGAACACGATGAGCGAGCCGGCCACCGCGGTGACCATGGCCACGAGCAGGCTGTTGCCGTAGGCGGCCGCCATGTCGCTCTCGATGAGCACGAAGTGGTAGTGCTTGAGCGTGAACGACAGGTCGTAGGGCCACAGCGAGATCGCCGAGGTGTAGACCGCCATGCCGATGGTGGCCAGCAGCAGGCTGCAGACCACGGTGCAGAACAGCGTGAGCAGCGCATCGGCCACCTTGCGTGGCTTGGGTGTGTAGGGCACCGAGCGCGCCGTGAGCTGCGCCTTCAGCTTGCGTCGCACCACGTAGTCGATCACGAAGGAAATGATCGACGGAACGAGCAGCAGCATGCCCACCACCGCGCCGATGGAGAAGTTGTGCTGGCCCACCACCTGCTTGAACACGTCGACCGACAGCACGTTGAAGTTGCCGCCGATGACCTTGGGCGCACCGAAGTCGCTCACCACGTAGGTGAAGACCACGGTGGCCGCGCTGATCAGGCCGTACTTGCACGAGGGCAGGGTGATCGTCATGAACTGGCGCAGGGGCCGCGTGCGCAGGGCAGTGGCCGCCTCGTACAGCCGGCCGTCGGCCAGCGACAGCGCGGTGACCAGGATCATCAGCGCGTGCGGGAAGGTGTTGTAGACCTCGGCCAGGATGATCCCGGGCGCGCCGTAGATCGAGGCGCCGCCCAGCAGGAACTTGAGTGCGCCCTGGTTGCCGAACCACTGCACGAAGGAGATGGCCGACAGCAGCGAGGGCGCGAGCAGCGGAATGAGCGCGATGAGGCGGAACACCGCCTTCAGCGGCGCCGGCATGCGGCTGCGCGTGAGCGCGTAGGCGAACACGAAGGCCGTGGGCACCGAGATCATCACCACTGCGGCCGACACCCACACCGAGTTCCAGGCCGCGCGCAGCAGGCTCGGCGTCTGGAAGTAGGTGATGAAGTGGGCCAGGCCGACGAAGCGGCCGTTCTTGTCCTGCACCGCGTGGGCCAGGATGGTCAAAAGCGGCGCGATGAGGAACACGAACAGCATCGCCATCACCACGAACAGGATGGCGCGCGCGATGGTCTCGTCGCGGCTCCAGCGAAGGGCAGGGCGCGCGGTGAATGCCGGGCGGGGGTGTGCCAGCGTGTTCATGGCTTCGACGTGCGCGCGGCAAAGGCGCGGATGCGGTTGGCGCGCAAGGCGATGTCGATGGTGTTGCCTTCGCGGATGTCCAGGTCATGCAGCTGGTTCAGCGAGAAGTGCAGGCCCAGCGTCTGGCCGTGCAGCGCGTCGGCCGTCACTTCGGCAATGCACAGGCCGCCCAGGAACTCGACCTTCGTGACCTTGGCCTGCAGGCGGTTGGGCGTGTCCTCGCGCAGGTGTTCCACCGCGCGGTCTTCGGGCCGCAGGTACAGGTTGACCGCGTCGCCGGGCTCGAAGGCGCCGTCGCAGGCGTCGCACTGCAGCTCCATGTCGCCGACCTGGAAGCGCTGGTTGCCCAGCGCCATCGCGCGCAGCACGTTGACCTTGCCCACGAAGTCGGCCACGAAGGGCGTGGCCGGCTGTTCGTAGATTTCCATTGGCGTGCCGACCTGCTCGATCACGCCGTGGTTCATCACCACGATGCGGTCGGCCATCGAGAGCGCTTCTTCCTGGTCGTGCGTGACCATGATGGTGGTGATGCCGACCTGCTTCTGCAGCCGGCGGATCTCGCCGCGCAGGCGGATGCGTTCGAGCGCGTCGAGCGCCGACAGCGGCTCGTCCAGCAGCAGCAGGCCGGGCCGCGTGGCCAGCGCGCGGGCCAGGGCCACGCGCTGCTGTTGGCCGCCCGAGAGCTGGCTGGGGTACTTGGCGCCCGAGGTCGGCAGGCCGACCAGCTTCAGCAGCTCGTCGACGCGCGCCTTGATCTCGCCGCGCTTCGCACGGCTGTTGACGAGGCCGTAGCCCACGTTCTCGGCGATCGACAGGTTGGGAAAGAGCGCGTATGACTGGAACACGATGCCGTAGTCGCGCTTGTCCGGCGAGAGCCACGAGACGTCCTTGCCGTTCTGCAGGATCTGCCCGGCGGTCTGCGTCTCCAGGCCCGCGATGATGCGCAGCAGCGTGGTCTTGCCGCAGCCCGAGGGGCCGAGAAAGCACAGCATCTCGCCCGGGTTCACGCGCAGGTGCACGTCGCGCAGCGCGCTGAAGGTCTCGAAGTCCTTGCGAACGCCGACGATCTCGAGGGCCGCGGGCGGGGCCGAGGTGGGAGTCAACTGGCTGGCGATGAAGCGGGTGTCGGTCATGTCCATTTTTCGCACTCGTCGTTGGAGGGCGTCACCAGCTGCGGCGGCACCCTTGAATTGAAAACCGGGGGATGCCGTCGGGCTTACTTGGGCTCGGCCTTGCCCTCGTAGCGCTTGCTCCATTCAGCGAGGATGCGTTCGCGGTTCTTCGCGGCCCAGTTCAGGTCGTTCTTGGCCAGCAGCTTCTCGTAGTTGTCCGGAATGCCTTCCAGCTTGGAGACCACGCCCGGGTAGGCCACCACCGCCCACCAGCGCGCGCTGATCTGGTTGGCTTCCTTGCTCGCCATCCAGTCGGCAAAGCGCTTGCCTTGCGCCAGCTTGGTGCTGGTCTTCATGAGGCTGGTGGCCTCGATGTCCCAGCCCAGGCCTTCCTTCGGAAAGATCAGGTCGACCGGCGCGCCCGACTTTTTCACCTGGTGCGCGCGGAACTCGAACGAGATGCCGATGGGGAACTCGCCCGCGCCCGCCTGCTTGCAGGGCTTGGAGCCCGAGTGCACGTACTGCGCGATGTTCTGGTGCAGCGCGTCCATGTACTTCCAGCCTTCGGCGTCGCCCATGTTCTGCAGCCAGTACGACACGTCGAGGTAGCCGGTGCCGCTGGAGGCGGGGTGCGGCATCGAGATCGTGCCCTTGTAGACGGGCTTGGTCAGGTCCTTCCAGCTCTCGGGCTTGGGCAGTCCGAGCTTCTTGGCCTCGACCGTGTTGAAGCAGATGGTGGCGGCCCACACGTCCATGCCGACCCAGGCGGGCGGGCGCGCGGCGTCGGAGTACGCGGGGTTCAGCTCCTTGAAGCCCTTGGGCTCATAAGGAAGCAGCATGCCTTCCTGCTGCAGCAGCGCCAGGCTGCTGGCGGCCAGGCCGGCCACCACATCGGCCTGCGGGTTGGCTTTTTCGGCCAGCAGCTTGGCGGTGACGATGCCGGTGGAGTCGCGCACCCACTTCACTTCGATGTCGGGGTTGGCCTTCTCGAACGCGTCCTTGTAGAGCTTCATGGCGTCGGTCTCGAGCGCCGTGTAGACCAGGAGCGGCGTCTTTTGCGCCCACGCACTGCCGGACACGAGGCCGAGGGCCGCAACACACAGGGCGGCCGTGAGACGGCGCGTGCTTTGTTTCATCGTCATCTGTTTCTCCTGAAAGGCTGGCTGTCACTGAAGAAGGGTGAGGGCTGGCGCCGGCGCGAGGGTGGGCAACGCCATCCGGTGTTTGCAATGTAGGTTGCTGATTGATGACTGTCAATAAAAAATTGTTGACAGTTGACGATCCTTCGGGAAAATACGCCCCATGGTCACCAGCAATCACTCCGCCGCCCTCGCGTTCCTCCAGTCCAGCTCGCTGCCGATGCTGATGCAGGAAGAAATCGAGCGTTTGATCATGACGGGCGAGCTCCCCGTGGGCAGCCGCATCAACGAGAGCGAGCTCTCGCAGCGCTTCAACACCAGCCGCGGCCCGATCCGCGAGGCGTTGCGCGCACTGGAAGAGGCAGGCCTCGTGCGCAACGAGAAGAACCGCGGCGTCTTCGTGCGCGAGATCGCGTTCGAGGAAGCCGACGAGATCTACGAACTGCGCGAGGCGCTGGAAGAAATCATCGGCCGGCGCGTGGCGCTGGCCATCCAGCCCGACGCGGTGGAGCGCCTGCGCGCCATGGTCGACGCCATGCGCTCGGCGGCCCAGGCGCAGGACGTGGAGCAGTACGCGCAGCTCAACCTGCAGTTCCACGAGATCCTGCTCGACACCGCCGGCAGCAAGAAGCTCACCGAAACCTACAAGCGGCTCGTCAAGGAGCTGCACCTTTTCAGAATGCGCGCGCTCGACAGCGGCGGCGGCCTGCGGGTCTCGGCCGACGAGCACAGCCACATCGTCGACGCCATCGCCAGCGGCAACCCCGACACGGCAGGGCGCGCGCTGCGCGAACACGTGGCCGGCAGCCGCGCACGCATGCACAAGGCCTTCGGCCGCATCGACGCCGATGCGGCCACCTCCAGCAACACCACCGCTACCCCGAACCACCCACCCCAAAAGGAAGTCTGAAATGACACCGGAGACACTTGAAGTCAATGCCAGGAGCTATCGCTGGATGGCGCGTCCGATCGTGGTCGTGTGCGTGGACGGCTGCGAGCCGGCGTACCTCGACGCGGCCATCGAAGCCGGCGTGGCGCCCTACATCGCCCGCATGCGCAAGGACGGTGCTGATCTGCTCGCCGATTGCGTCGTGCCCTCGTTCACCAACCCCAACAACCTGTCGATCGTGACCGGCGCGCCGCCTGCCGTGCACGGCATCTGCGGCAACTACTTCTTCGACCGCGAGCTGGGCCAGGAAGTGATGATGAACGACCCCAAGTACCTGCGCGCCGGCACCGTACTCGCCGCCTTCGCCGACGCGGGCGCCAAGCTCGCGGTGGTCACGGCCAAGGACAAGCTGCGCAAGCTGCTGGGCCACAAGATGAAGGGCATCTGCTTCTCGTCGGAGAAGTCGGACCAGGTGACGATGGAAGAGAACGGCATCGACAACGTGCTCGACATGGTCGGCATGCCCGTGCCCTCGGTGTACAGCGCGGAGCTGTCGGAGTTCGTGTTCGCGGCTGGCGTGAAGCTCATGGAATCGCGCCGCCCTGACCTGATGTACCTGTCGACCACCGACTACGTGCAGCACAAGGCCGCGCCGGGCAGCCCCGCCGCGAATTCCTTCTACCAAATGATGGACGGCTACCTCGCACAGCTCGACGCACTCGGCGCCACCATCGTGCTCACCGCCGACCACGGCATGAACGACAAGCACGGCGCGGACGGTTCGCCGAACGTGATCTACCTGCAGGACGTGCTCGACGGCTGGTACGGCGCCGAAAAGGCCCGCGTGATCCTGCCGATCACCGATCCGTACGTGGTGCACCACGGCGCGCTCGGTTCCTTCGCCACCGTGTACGCACCCGACGAAGCCAGCGTGCCGGGCTGGATCGAACGCATCAAGGGCATCCCGGGCATGGAGCTCGTGCTCTCGCGCGCCGAAGCCGCCAAGCGCTTCGAGCTGCCGCCGGACCGCATCGGCGACATCGTGGTGGTGAGCGAGCAGAGCACCGTCATCGGCACCGCCGCCAGCCGCCACGACCTGTCGGCGCTCGAAGTGCCGCTGCGCTCGCACGGCGGGGTGTCGGAGCAGAAGGTGCCGCTGATCTGCAACCGCCCGGTCGAAGGCATTGCCCCCGGGCGCCGGCTGCGCAACTTCGATGCGCTCGACCTCGCCCTGAACCACGCACGCTGAAGCCATACGGAGCAAGCACCCATGAGCCAAGCCATCCTGAAGCCAGGCACCGTCCACCGCGAAGCCTTGCGCATCGCCGGCGAGAAAGTCCACCGCGACCGCACCATCGAGGTCACCTACCCGTACACCGGCGAGGTGATCGCCACCGTGCCCAAGGCCACGCTGGACGACGTGCGCAATGCCCTGCGCATCGCCCGCGACTACAAGCCCACGCTCACGCGCTACGAGCGCTACAAGATCCTCATGCGCGCCGGCGAGATCATCGCCTCGCGCCTGGACGAGATGTCGCGCACCATCACGCTCGAGTCGGGCCTGTCGCGCAAGGACTCGCTGTACGAAGTGGGCCGCGCCTCCGATGTGCTGCTGTTCGCCGCCAACCAGGCGCTGGTGGACGACGGCCAGGTGTTCTCCTGCGACCTCACGCACCACGGCAAGAGCCGCAAGGTCTACACGATGCGCGAGCCCTTGCTGGGCGCCATCACCGCCATCACGCCGTTCAACCATCCGCTGAACCAGGTGATCCACAAGGTGGCGCCGGCCATTGCGACCAACAACCGCATCGTGCTCAAACCCAGCGAGAAGACGCCGCTCACGGCCTTCCTGCTGGCCGACATCCTGTACGAGGCGGGCCTGCCACCGCAGATGCTGTCGGTGCTCACGGGCGACCCGAAGGAAATTGCCGACGAGCTGCTGACCAATGCCGACGTCGACCTCGTCACCTTCACGGGCGGCGTGCCCATTGGCAAGTACATCGCGGGCAAGGCCACCTACAAGCGCCAGATCCTGGAGCTGGGCGGCAACGACCCGATCATCGTGATGGAAGACGCGGACATCGAGGAGGCGGCGACGCTGGCTGCCAACGGGTCGTACAAGAACTCGGGGCAGCGCTGCACGGCGGTGAAGCGGATGCTGGTGCACGAGTCGGTGGCCGACCGCTTCGTGGAGCTGCTGGTCGAGAAGACGCGCGCGCTGAAATACGGCGACCCGATGGACCCGGACACCGACATGGGCACCGTGATCGATGAGGCAGCTGCCAAGCAGTTCGAAGCCGTGGTCAACGAAGCCATCGCAGCCGGCGCCAAGCTCCTGTACGGCAACGAGCGCCGAGGCGCGCTGTACTCGCCCACCGTGCTCGACCACGTCGACCCCGAGATGACCGTCGCCAAGCACGAGACCTTCGGCCCCGTGTCGCCCGTCATCCGCTTCAAGAACATCGACGAAGCGATCCGCATCTCCAACGGCACGGCCTACGGCCTGTCGTCGTCGATCTGCACCAACCGGCTGGACTACATCACGCGCTTCATCCGCGAGCTGAACGTGGGCAGCGTCAACGTGCGCGAAGTGCCGGGCTACCGCCTGGAGCTCACGCCCTTCGGCGGCATCAAGGACTCGGGCCTGGGCTACAAGGAAGGCGTGCTCGAGGCGATGAAGAGCTTCACCAACACGAAGACCTACTCGCTGCCCTGGTAACCATGAGCCTCAGCATCCCCGACATCGTCGGCCTTTTCGAAACCAAGGGCCACGCGCAGTACGACGGCGAGCCGGTCACGCAGCTCGAACATGCGCTGCAGTCGGCGCACCTGGCCGAGCAGGAGGGGGCGGACAGCGCGCTGATCGCCGCCGCCCTGCTGCACGACCTGGGCCACCTGCTGCACGACTTCGGTGGCACGCCGACGCAGCAGGGCCTGGACGACCTGCACCAGTACCGCTGCCTGCCGTTCCTGCGCGCGCTGTTCGGGCCGGCCACGCTGGAGCCGATCCGGCTGCATGTGGATGCCAAGCGCTTCCTGTGCGCCCGCGTGCCCGGCTACCTGGAGGCGCTGTCGCCCGACTCGAAGCGCAGCCTGCAACTGCAGGGTGGCGTCTTCGACGAGGCGCAGGCGAAAGCCTTCGAGACGCTGCCGTATGCAATGGACGCAGTGCGCCTGCGGCAGTGGGACGACACGGCCAAGCTGGCCGATGCCGACATGCCCGGCCTCGCGCACTTCGTGCGCCACCTCGAGATCAGTTCCGCCGAACACCGGCAAGCCCTCACCACCGCTTAAGGCACACGGATGCGCCCCTTCTGGATCGAACAAGCGCTCTTCAACGATGGCGATCTGGCCCCGGCGCTGCAAGGTGAAACCAGCGCCGACGTCTGCATCGTCGGCGGCGGCTTCACCGGCCTGTGGACGGCCATCCAGGCCAAGCTGCAGGCGCCCGCGCTCGACATCGTCATTCTCGAAAGCGACCTGTGCGGCGCCGGCGCGAGCGGGCGCAACGGCGGTTGCCTGCTCACCTGGTCGGCCAAGTTCCTGACCCTGCGGCGGCTGTTCGGCGAAGACGAGGCGGTGCGTCTCGTGAAGGCGTCGGAAGCGGCGGTGGGGCACATCGCCGACTTCTGCGCGGCGCACGGCATCGACGCCGAACTGCGGCGCGACGGCACGCTCTACACCGCGACCTCGCAGGCGCAGATCGGCACGCTCGATCCGATGATGCAGGCGCTGGAGGCGCGCGGCATCCACTCGTACCACGCGCTGCCACCCGACGAAGTGGCGCGGCGCTCGGGCTCGGCGCGCAACCTGGCCGGCGTGTACTCGCCGATCGCCGCCACCGTGCACCCGGGCAAGCTGGTGCGCGGGCTGCGGCGCGTGGCGCTGGCCATGGGCATCCGCATCCACGAGCGCACGCCGATGCTCGACTTCAGCACCGACCAGCCCGTGCTGGTGCACACGCCCACCGGGCGCGTGCGCGCGAAGAAACTGGTGCTCGCGATGAACGCGTGGATGGCCAGCCGCTTCCCGCAGTTCGAGCGGACCATCGCCATCGTGTCGAGCGACATGATCATCACCGAGCGCTGCCCCGAGCTGTTGCAGCAGATCGGGCTGACCGACGGCGTGTCGGTGCTCGACTCGCGCACCTTCGTGTACTACTACCGCAGCACGGTCGACGGCCGCATCATGCTGGGCAAGGGCGGCAACACCTTCGCCTGGGGCGGACGCATGGCCAAGGTGTTCGACGAGCGCTCGCCTTATGAGGGCGAGCTCACGCAGGCCCTGCATTCCTTCTTTCCCGCGTTGAGCAACACGCCGATCACCGCGAGCTGGAACGGGCCGTCCGACCGCTCGGTGACGGGCTTTCCGTTCTTCGGCAAGCTCGATGGCGCGCCGCACATCTACTACGGCTTCGGCTACTCGGGCAACGGGGTGGGGCCGACCTACATGGGCGGGCAGATCCTGTCGTCGCTGGTGCTCGACCAGGACAACGCATGGACGCGCAGCCCGATCACGGGCGGGCCACTGGGCTACTTTCCGCCGGAGCCGATGCGCTATGTGGGCTCGATCGTCGTGCGCAACGCGATCCGCCGCAAGGAACGCGCTGAGGATGAGGACCGCCAGCCGTGGCTGGTGGACCGCATGCTCAGCAAGCTCGCGAACGCCGCAGGCAAGGCTGACAAAGCCTGACCTGCGGAGACCGCATCAACGGTTCGACGGGAACGAGAACATCGTGCCCTCACGCACGCCGGCCGAGGGCCAGCGCTGCGTGACGGTCTTGCGCTTGGTGTAGAAGCGCACGGCGTCGGGGCCGTAGGCGTGCAGGTCGCCGAACAACGAACGCTTCCAGCCGCCGAACGAGTGGTAGGCCACGGGCACCGGCAGCGGCACGTTGATGCCGACCATGCCGACCTGGATGTTGTCGCTGAACCAGCGCGCGGCCTCGCCGTCGCGCGTGAAGATGCAGGTGCCGTTTCCGTACTCGTGCGCGTCGATCAGGTCCATGGCTTCCTGCAGCGTCTTCACGCGCACCACGCCGAGCACCGGGCCGAAGATCTCTTCCTGGTAGATCGTCATGCCGGGCTTGACGTGGTCGAACAGGCAGGCGCCCAGGTAGTAGCCACCTTCGTGGCCTTCGACCTGGATGCCGCGGCCGTCGACCACCAGCTTGGCGCCGGCGGCCACGCCCGCGTCGACGAAGGCCTTGACCTTCTCGAAGTGCGGCTGGGTGACCAGCGGACCCATGTCGTTGCCGTTGTCGGTGCCGGGGCCGACCTTCATCTTGGCGATCTCGACCTTCAGGCCCTCGCCCACCGCGTCGGCGGGGGCGGCGCCCACGGCCACCACCAGCGGGATCGCCATGCAGCGCTCGCCGCACGAGCCGTAGGCCGCGCCCATGAGCGCGCTCACGGCGTTGCCGATGTCGGCATCGGGCATCACCACCGCGTGGTTCTTGGCGCCGCCCAGCGCCTGCACGCGCTTGCCGTGGGCCGTGCCCGTGGTGTAGATGTACTCGGCGATGGGCGTGGAGCCCACGAAGCTCACGGCCTTCACGCGGCGGTCGGTCAGCAGCGTGTCGACCGCTTCCTTGTCGCCGTTGACCACGTTCAGCACGCCCGGCGGCAGGCCGGCCTGCAGCGCGAGTTCGGCCATGAACAGCGTGGAGGAGGGCGTGCGCTCCGAGGGCTTGAGCACGAAGGTGTTGCCGCAGGCCACGGCCATCGGCCACATCCACAGCGGCACCATGACCGGGAAGTTGAACGGCGTGATGCCGGCCGCCACGCCCATCGCCTGGAACTCGCTCCACGAGTCGATCGACGGGCCCACGTTCTTGCTGTGCTCGCCCTTGAGCAGCTCGGGCACGTAGCTGGCGTACTCGACGTTCTCGATGCCGCGTTGCAGCTCGCCGTGCGCGTCGGCCAGCACCTTGCCGTGCTCGGCGGTGATGAGCGCGGCGATGGTGTCGGCGTTTTCTTCGAGCAGCGTCTTCAGGCGGCTCATCACGCGGGCGCGCTTGAGCGGCGGCGTGTTGCGCCAGGCCGGGAAGGCGGCCTGCGCCGAGGCGATGGCCTGCTCGACCGTGAGCTTGTCGGCGAGCGCGACGCTCTTGGCCGACAGGCCGGTGGCGGGGTCGAACACCGGCTGCACGCGGCTGCCGCCGCCGACGTGCTTGCCGTCGATGAAGTGGCCGATGGTGGCGGTGACGTTCTTGTCGTGTTGCATGTCTTCAGGTCTCGAAAGGGGATCAGTTGGTTTCGGCGAGGGCGTCTGCGAGCGCATTGACCATGCGGTCGATCTCGGCCTTCTCGGCGATGAACGGCGGTGCGAGCTGGATCGTGTCGCCGCCGTAGCGCACGTAGAAGCCCTTCTTCCAGCAGTTCATCGCGATCTCGTAGGGGCGGCGTGCGGGCTCGCCCGGCAGCGCGGCGATGGTGATGCCGGCGGCCAGGCCGTAGTTGCGGATGTCGGCCACGTGCTTGCTGCCCTTCAGGCTGTGCACGGCGCTCTCGAAGTGCGGGGCCAGCGTCTGCACGCGGCCGATCATGTCTTCCTTCTGCAGCACGTCGAGCGCGGCGATGCCGGCGGCGCAGGCCACGGGGTGCGCGCCGTAGGTGTAGCCGTGCGGGAACTCGAGCATGTACTCGGGGCCGCCGGCGGCCATGAAGGTGTCGTAGATGTCCTTGCTGGCCACCACGGCGCCCAGCGGCTGCGCGCCGTTGGTGACCTGCTTGGCGATGTTCATGATGTCGGGCGTGACGCCGAAGGCATCGGCGCCCGTGAGCGCGCCGCAGCGGCCGAACCCGGTGATCACTTCGTCAAAAATCAGCAGGATGTTGTTCGCCGTGCAGATGTCGCGCAGGCGTTTCAGGTAGCCCTTGGGCGGAATCACCACGCCGGCCGAACCGGCAAAGGGCTCCACGATCACGGCCGCGATGGTCGAGGCGTCGTGCAGCGCAATCAGGTCGAGCAGGCGGTCGGCCAGCTCGGCGCCGCTTTCGGGCATGCCGCGCGAGAAGGCATTGCTGGCCAGCTGCGTGTGCGGCAGGTGGTCGGCCTCGACGCCCTGGCCGAACAGCTTGCGGTTGGCCGCGATGCCGCCCACCGAGATGCCGCCGTAGTTCACGCCGTGGTAGCCCTTCTCGCGGCCGATCAGGCGCGTCTTGCCGGCCTGGCCCTTGGTGCGCCAGTAGGCGCGCGCCATCTTCAGCGAGGTGTCGGCGGCCTCGGAGCCCGAGCCGGTGAAGAACACGTAGTCCAGGCCGGCGGGCGTCAGTTCCTTGATCTTGTTGGCCAGCTCGAACGAGAGCGGGTGGCCGAATTGGAAGGCGGGCGAGTAGTCGAGCTTGGCGATCTGGCGGCTCACCGCCTCGGTGATCTCGGGGCGGCCGTGGCCCAGGCCCGAGCACCACAGGCCCGACAGGCCGTCGAAGATCTTGCGGCCGTCGTTGTCGGTGAAGTAGGCGCCCTTGGCCTCCACGATGATCCGCGGATCGGCCTTGAAGTTGCGGTTGCCGGTGTAGGGCATCCAGTGCGCCTCGAGCCAGGCGGCGTCGGTGCGCGCGGTGGGCGTGGGTTCGATGGCGGGTGTGGCGAGGGTCATGGCGCATCCCGCGCAAGGCGGGCTCCGGGGGTGAAGGGATGCGCCAATTGTTCGCAACGCCTTCAGTGTGGAGAATGGCGCAATATCAATGTTCACTTGACGATCCATGCAAGTAAAGGCCAAGGCCCCGCCCGCCGACGAAACCGCTGCCCAGGGCACCCGCAACCGCGCCGTGCTGGGGCAGCTCAGCGACATGGACCTGCGCCTGCTCAAGGTGTTCAAGAGCGTGGTCGACTGCGGCGGCATGGCGGCGGCCGAGCTGGAGCTGAACATCGGCACCTCCACAGTGAGCCGCCACGTGAAAGACCTGGAAACGCGCCTGGGCCTGGTGCTGTGCCGGCGCGGCCGGGCGGGCTTTGCGCTCACGGCCGAGGGCCAGCGCGTGTACGACGAGACGCTGCGCCTGCTGGCCTCGGTCGATGCCTTTCGCGGCAGCATCGACGACATCCACAACCGCATGGGCGGGCAGCTCGACGTGGCGCTGTTCGACAAGACCGCGACCAACCCGAAGGCGCGCATCGGCGAGGCCATTGCCCGCTTCACCGAGATCGCGCCCGAGGTGAACCTGGCGGTGCACGTGGGCTCCATCAACGCCATCGAGCAGGGTGTGCTGGAGGGCAATTTCCAGATCGGCATCATCCCGGCGCACCGCAGCTCGAAGAGCCTGGTGTATGCCGACCTGTTCGATGAAACCATGCTGCTGTACTGCGGCGTGGGGCATCCGCTGTTCGACAGCGCGCACGGCAAGCTCACCTGGTCGAAGCTGGGTGAGCACCATTTCGCGGGGCTGGGGTATCACTCGCCGAACATGGAGCTGAGCCATCGGGCGCGGCTGTCGCGCAAGGCGACGGGGTTCGACCAGGAGGCGATTGCGACGCTGATCCTGTCAGGGCGCTTCCTGGGCTTTCTGCCCGACCACTACGCGCAGGTGTTCGAGCAGCGCGGGTTGATGAAGGCGGTGCTGCCGGCGCGCTTCAACTATGCGTGCCGGTTCGTGAGCCTGCTGCGGCGGTCGCCGAAGCCTTCACGGGCGGTGCTGGCGTTTCAGGCGTGCCTGGAGAAGGCGCATGGCGGTGCGAAGATCTGAAGGCACCGAAACCATCCAAGATGACTGAAACACCACTGCGTATTCGCCCTGCACTTGCGTCGGAACACCGGGCACTCGAAGACTTGCAGCGGCGCGCATCGCTCGCGAACCCTGGCGATCGCGAGGCGATTCAGTCCGACCCGGACGCCATCGAACTGCCTCTGGCCCAGATCGTCGATGGCCGGGTGTTCGTGGCAGAGATCCATGGCGTGACGGCGGGATTCGCTGTCGTGCTGCCCAACGATGACGGCAGCGCCGAACTCGATGGATTGTTCGTCGAGCCCTAGGCATGGCGTCGCGGCATCGGCAAGGCATTGGTCGCGCACTGTGTCGAGCTTTCCCGGCGCCAGGGTGCGTCGGCACTCCACGTCACCGGCAATCCACACGCCGGGTCGTTCTACTTTCGATGCGGATTCGAGGCGAACGGCACTGTCGCCGTGCGCTTCGGCAGGGCCGAGCGGTTCCGCAAGGTCTTCTAGACCTTTGTGGTGCTATCGCTGTCCGCTGGGCAGCAACAAGTGCTTCGCCCCGATGTGCGCTTCCATCTCATGCATGTGGTGCTCCGCATCCACCATGTGCTCCACCATCAACCGCCGCACCTCGTCCGCATCTTCCTGGCGGTAGGCCGCCAGCAGCTGCGTGTGGTAGTCCACGTTGGTCTCGCCGAAGTGGTGGTGGTCCAGCGCCTTCTTGTAGACGACGAGGTCGCGCAGCAGGTCGTTGAGAAAGCGGCACATGAAGGACAGCACCGGATTGGGGCAGGCCTCGGCCAGCATCGTGTGGAAGGCCAGCTCGGCCTCGCGCTGGGTGCGCAACTCGTCCTCGTTGGTCGGCTCGACGGTGCACAGGCGCACGTTGTCTTCGAGCCGCGCGAACTGCTCGGGCGTGAGCCGCCCGACCACGCTCACGGCCAGTTCGGGCTCCAGCGCCTTGCGCAACTGGTAGATGTGGTGGCCGTCCAGGTGATGAAAGTGCAGGAAGTTGCGCAGCGGCTCCGACGCATGGTCGACCGACACCTGCTGCAGGTACGCGCCGCCGCCCGGGCCGGTGCGGATCGAGATCAGCCCGCGCACCTCGAGCGCCTTCAGCGCCTCGCGCACCGTGCTCTTCGAATAGCCGAAGAGCTCGATCAGTTCCTTCTCGTTCGGTAGCCGGTCGCCGGGCTGCTTGCGCTCGGCAACGATCCATCGCTTGACGTCTTCGACGATGACGTCCGAGAGCTTTTGCCGCTTCGGAGGGTTGTGCCCCACTCTCATCAAAACGCTCCATCCATGCACATCGGGAGATGCGCGGGATGCGCAACAGCGCGCGATCTTAACGGCGTCATCGGCGGGGTCGGGTTGGGTTTGGGCACGGGGCTTGCTAACGGGTTTTTACCAACATATTAATCCTATTTATCCGCTTAAATTGCCGGCGATCGCAGGCACTGTGTTTTCTTCCCCACTTCCCACACCACGACCGGAGAACCCCATGCAACGCAGACAACTCCTTCAGCTGGCCGCCCTGTCGGCCGCCCCGGCTTCGCTCCTGATGAGCCGCTCGGTCTTCGCCCAGGCCACCGACGTGATCCGCTTCGGTGCACCGGTGCCCATGTCGGGTGCCTTCGCAGCGAACGGCAAGTTCGCCGACCTGGGCACCAAGCTGGCGATCGAGCAGTACGGCAAGGTGCTGAACCGGCCGCTGGCCTACACGGTGCTCGACACCGAGGGCAAGCCGGCCACGGCCGTGCGCAAGGTGCAGGAGGCTTCGCAGCAGCAGGGCGCGAAGTTCTTCGTCGGCGGCATCCTCTCGTCCGAGGCGCTGGCCATGGGCAAGGAGGCCGAGAAGGCCGGCGGCCTGTTCATCACCACCGCGGGCGCCGACGAAATCACGGGCAAGGACTGCAACCCCGCCACCTTCCGCTGGTCGGTGCCCACCTTCGGTGCCATCGAGCAGACGGTGCGCCCGCTGATCGCGGCCATGCCCAAGGCCAAGCGCTGGTACACCATCACGCCGCAGTACGTGTTCGGCGACGGCCTCCTGAGCGCGGCCAAGACCATCTTCCAGGAGAAGGGCATCGAGCACGTGGGCAACAGCTACCACTCGCTCAACGACAAGGAGTTCAGCGGCTACCTCACCAACGCGATGGCCGCCAAGCCCGACGTGCTGCTGCTCTTGAACTTCGGCGCGCAGTCGTCGGCCGCGCTGCGCCAGGCGGTGAGCTTCGGCATGCACAAGAACATGACGATCCTCATGGCCTGGGCCTCGGGCCTGGAGCAGTTCGACGAGCTGGGCGCCGACCTGTGCGACGGCGTCTACTTCGGTGCGCAGTACTGGCACACGGTCGACACGCCGCTCAACAAGGACCTGGTGAAGCGCACCGCCGACAAGCTCAAGATCGTGCCCAACTACAGCCTGGCCGGTTCGTACATCTGCACCAAGATCCTCATCGACGGCATCGTCAAGGCCGGCACGGTCGACCAGAAGGCCGTCATTGCGGCGCTCGAAGGCATGAAGTTCGACGGCCTCACGGGCGTGGAAGAAATCCGCAAGGCCGACCACCAGGTCATCAAGGACTACTACCTGCTCAAGGGCAAGGCGAAGTCGAAGATGGCCAACCCGGCCGACTACGTGGACGTCGTCAGCTCCGGCAAGTCGTTCCTGCCGATCGACAAGACCGGCTGCAAGCTGGCCTGACGCCGCCCGGCTTCGCGCCGCGCCCGCGCCGTTTTTGGGCGCGGGCAGGGCGCGTGCCGCCTGCACGTTTGCCACCCCCACGACACCTATGTCCGTCTACCTGCTCCAGACCATCAACGGAATCGGCATCGGCATGCTGTATTTCCTGCTGGCCGTTGGCTTGTCCATCGTGTTCGGCCTGCTGCGCTTCGTGAACTTCGCGCACGGCGCTTTCTACCTGCTGGGCGCCTACCTGTGCTTCCAGGCCATGCAGTGGGGCCTCAATTTCTGGGCCGCGCTCGTGCTGGTGCCGCTGTTCGTCGGCGCGCTCGGCTGGCTGGCCGAGAAGCTGCTGCTGCGCCGCGTGTACGCCAAGGCGCACGAGTTCCACATCCTCGTGACCGTGGGCCTGGCGCTCGCGGTGCAGGAGATCGTCATCGTGTTCTGGGGCCCGCTGGGCAACAGCGTGCCCACGCCCGACCTGCTGCAGGGCGTGGTGATGTGGGGCAGCTTCATCTACCCGAAGTACCGGCTCTTCGTGATCGGCTTCACCGCCGTGCTCGCGGTGGGGCTGTGGTGGGTGCTCGAAGGCACGCGCCTGGGCAGCGCGGTGCGCGCGGGCAGCGAATCGACCGAGATGGTCTCGCTGCTGGGCATCAACGTGTTCCGCGTGTTCAGCCTGGTGTTCGCGCTCGGCGCGGCCACGGCGGCGCTGGCCGGCGTGCTCGCTGCGCCCATCCGCGGGGCCGAGCCCTTCATGGGCGTCGAGGCGCTGGGCGTGGCCTTCGTGGTCGTGGTGATCGGCGGGCTCGGCAGCTTCAGCGGGGCGCTGGTCGGCGGCGTGCTGATCGGCATCGTGCAAAGCCTCATGAGCACCATCTGGCCGCCGGGGGCGAGCCTGATGATCTACATCGCGATGGGCGCCGTGCTGCTGCTGCGCCCGCATGGCCTGCTCGGCCGCAGAGGATGAACGCGCCATGCCAAAGAAATACACCTTCCTGCTGGCGCTGATCGTCGCGCTCGCGCTGCCGCTGTGCATGCGCTCGGGCTCGCTCGCGAGCGAAGTGCTCATCTACGCGCTCGCCGCGCTGGGCTGCAACCTGCTGCTGGGCTACACGGGGCTGCTCTCGTTCGGCCAGGGCATCTTCTTCGGGCTGGGCAGCTACACCATCGCGATCCTGCTCACGCGGCTGCAACTGCCGATGCCGCTCGCCTTGCTCGCCGCCATCGGCATGGGCGCACTGGGCGCAGCGGTGGTCGGCTGGGTCGCCATCCGCCAGCGCGGCACCTACTTCGTGATGCTCACGCTGGCCTTTGCGCAAATGTTCTATTTCATCGCCTACACGGCCTCGGGGCTCACGGGCGGCGACAACGGCCTGCTCGACGTTCCGCGCCCGGCCTTCATGGACACGCCGTGGAAGTACTACGCCTTCGTGGCGGTGATCTTCCTGGCCGCGTTCGCGCTGCTGCTCAAGGTGACCGACTCGGTCTTCGGCCGCACGCTGCTCGCCATCCGCGACAACGAGGACCGCGCCGCCGCCGTGGGCTACGACCTGAAGCGCTTCAAGCTGCTGGCCTTCGTGATCTCGGGCGCCCTCACCGGCCTGGCCGGCGGCCTGCACGCCATGATGACCGGCATCGCGCCGCTGTCCAACGCCGAGTACCACACGAGCGAGATGATCCTGGTCATCACCGTGATCGGCGGCACCGGCAACCTGTTCGCCTCGGTGCTGGGCTCGGCCTTCTACGTGCTGCTGGCCGACTGGCTCTCCACGCTGTGGCCGCGCTGGCTGCTGCTGCTGGGCCTGCTGCTGATCGGCGTGAGCATCGGCATGCAACGCGGCCTCTGGGGCCTGGGCGAAAGCGCCTGGCGACGGGTGTTCCGCAAGACGGCGGCCGAGGCCAAGGCGCCGGCCGTGCAAGGAGAACAGGCATGAGCGACATCCTCATCGAAGCCATCGGCGTCACCAAGCACTACGGCAAGTTCGCCGCACTCGGCGGGGTCGACCTGAAGATCCGGCGCAACACCGTGCACTCGGTGATCGGGCCCAACGGCGCGGGCAAGACCACGCTGTTCCACATGCTCACGGGCACCGGCACCACCACGGGCGGGCGCATCCTGTTCGACGGCCACGACGTGACGCGCGAGCCCGACCACCAGCGCGTGCAGCGCGGCATGGCGCGCTCGTTCCAGGTCACGAGCCTGTTCCCCAGCCTGTCGGTGCGCGAGAACCTGCGCGTGGCGGCGCAGGGCATTGCGCCGCGCCAGGCCATGAACTGCTGGCGCGCGCCGATCGGCGAGCGCGCCTGCGCCGACACGGTGGCCGAGGTGCTCGCGCGCGTCGGCCTCGAACGGCTGGCCGACACGCCCGCCAGCGTGCTCTCGCACGGCCAGCAGCGCCGCCTCGAAGTGGGCATGGCACTGGCGGCCAAGCCCAAGGCCATCTTCCTGGACGAGCCGACCTCGGGCATGGGCATCGACGACCTCGACGACATGAAGCATCTCATCCGCGGCCTGCGCGACGCGCACACCGTGGTGCTGATCGAGCACAACATGAACATCGTGATGGACATCTCCGACACCGTGACCGTCATGCAACTGGGCCGCGTGCTGGCCGAGGGGCTGCCGGGCGACATCCGGTCCGACGCGCGCGTGCGCACGGCGTACCTGGGCAACATGATCACGGGAGGCAAGGCATGAGCGCGGCGAACATCCTCGAAGTCGAAGGCCTGCACGCGCACTATGGCAAGAGCCACGTGCTGCAGGGCGTGTCGCTCACGGTGGGCGAGGCCGAGCTGGTCACGCTGCTGGGGCGCAACGGCGCGGGCAAGTCGACCACGCTCAAGAGCATTGCCGGCGCCGTCACGCCCACGAAGGGGCGCGTGCGCTTCCAGGGCGCGGACATCGCGGGCCAGCCACCGCACCGCATCGCCACGCGCGGCGTGTGCCTCGTGCCCGAGCACCGCGGCATCTTCAAGCTGCTCACGGTGGAAGAGAACCTGCTGCTCGGCCTGCGGCGCGATTCGCCCTGGCAGCTGGCCGACATCTACCGCATCTTTCCGCGCCTGAAGGAGCGTCGGCGCAACGGCGGCGGACAGCTGTCGGGCGGCGAGCAGCAGATGCTGGCCATCGGCCGCGCGCTGATGAACCACCCGCGCCTGCTGATCCTCGACGAACCCGTCGAAGGCCTGGCGCCGGTGATCGTGGAAGAGATCGTCGCGCAGCTCAAGACCATCAAGGCCGCGGGCGTGGCCATCCTGCTGGTCGAGCAGAACCTCGAGGTCTGCGTGCAGCTGGCCGACCGCCACTACATCGTGGAGCAGGGCGTGATCGTGCACGAGGCTGGCAACGCCGCCTTCATGGCCGATCACGACGTGAAAGACAGATACCTCGGCGTCGGGCTCGCCTGACCCCGCCACTCATTCGTCGCAAAAACCATGAACACAACGAACGAACTTTCCGCCGCGCCCGACGTGCGCGCCCTGCGCGTGAACGGCCAACGCCTCTGGGACTCGCTGATGCAGCTCGCGCAACTCGGCGCCACCGAGAAGGGCGGCGTGTGCCGCATCGCGCTCACCGACCTCGACCGACAGGGCCGCGACCTCTTCACGCGCTGGGCCCGCGAGGCCGGCTGCGAAGTGCGCGTGGACGCCATCGGCAACATCTTTGCGCGCCGCGCGGGCCGCAACAACGCGCTGCCGCCCGTCACCACCGGCAGCCACATCGACACGCAGCCCACGGGCGGCAAGTTCGACGGCAACTACGGCGTGCTCGCCGGGCTGGAGGTGATCCGAAGCCTGAACGACGCCGGCATCGAAACCGAAGCACCACTCGAGGTGGCGGTGTGGACCAACGAGGAAGGCTCGCGCTTCGTGCCCGTGATGATGGGCTCGGGCGTGTTCGCCGGCGCCTTCACGCTCGAGCACGCACTCGCGCAGCGCGACACCGAGGGCGTGAGCGTGGCCGAGGCGCTGTCGGCCATCGGCTACGCGGGCGCCGTGCCCGCCTCGGCGGCGGCGTCGCCGGTCGGCGCCTACTTCGAGGCGCACATCGAACAGGGCCCGGTGCTCGAAGCCAACGAGCGCGTCATCGGCGTGGTCGAGGGCGCGCTGGGCCAGCGCTGGTATGACGTGGTGGTGCAGGGCATGGAAGCCCACGCCGGTCCCACGCCGATGGAACTGCGCAAGGACGCGCTGCTGGCCGCCGCCGAACTCGTGGTCGAGGTGAACCGCATCGCACTGGCCCATGCGCCGCACGGGCGCGGCACGGTCGGCTGGATCGACAACTACCCGAACTCGCGCAACGTGATCCCGGGCCGCGTGAAGCTCAGCGTCGACCTGCGCGCGGCCGACGACGTGGTGCTGTCGGCCATGGACGCGGCCCTGAAAGAAGCCGTGCAGCGCATCGCCACCAAGGGCAAGGTCGAGGCGACGGCCGAGCAGGTCGTGTACTTCCCGCCGCAGCCGTTCACGCCCGCGCTGGTGTCGGCCGTGCGCGAGGCCGCGCAGGACCAGGGCATGACATGGATGAACGTGATCAGCGGCGCCGGCCACGATGCCGTGTACCTCGCGCGCGTGTGCCCCGCGGCGATGATCTTCGTGCCCTGCCTGGACGGCATCAGCCACAACGAGATCGAGGACGCGCAGCCCGACCACCTCGAGGCCGGCTGCAACGTGCTCCTGCAGGCGATGCTGCAGAGCGCGGGAGTGGCCACGTGAAGGCGGTGCTTCGCCGCATCGGCCTTCACTGCGTGCTGGCGATGGGCCTGGTCGCGGCGTCGACGGCGGCCCTGGCGGCTGGAGAGCCGATCCTGGTCGGCCAGTCCGCGGTGCTCACCGGCCCGTTCACGCCGAACAGCCTCGCGTTCATGGAAGGCCAGACGCTGTTCCTCGACCAGCTGAACAAGGCGGGCGGCGTCGGTGGCCGGCCCGTCAAGATGATCACCTACGACGACGCCTACATCCCAGAGAAGGCCGCGGCCAACGCCGAGAAGCTGCTCGGCACGGACCGCGTCGTCTGCTTGTTCGGAACCATGGGCACGGGCATCGGCGCGGCCATGGTGCCGGTGGCGGCGAAGTACGACAGCTTCATCTTCGGCGGGCTGACCGGCGCGGCGGTGCTGCGCGGGCCGAAGGTGCCGATCTTCCACGTGCGGGAGTCGTATGCCGACGAGGTCTCGCGTGTGATGAACCACCTGACGACCGTGGGCCTGACGCGCATCGCCATCGTCTCCAGCGACGACGCCTACGGCAAGGGCATCGAGAAGGACGCGCTGGCCGCGCTCGAGAAGAACAAGCGGCCGGCCCTGCTGTCGCTGCGTTTCGATCCGAAGGAAAAGGACCATCCCGCCATCGCGCAGCAGGTCATCGCGAGCGGGGCGCAGGCGGTGTACGTCATCGCGGCCGGCACGCCGGCCATCAACATCATCCGCTCGCTGGTGGCCGCGCCCATCCATCCGCAGATCTACACGAACTCGGTGGCGAGCTCGTTCCTTCTGTACAAGGAACTCGGCGACAAGAGCCGCGGCATCGTGCTGTCGCAGGTGGTGCCGCCGTTCTGGAAGACGCGCTTTCCCATCGTCAACGAATACCAGCGCGCGAGGAAGGCCGCGGGCAGCGAAGGCGAAGGCTCCTACCTGGGGCTGGAGGGCTACATCACGGCCAAGGCCTTCGCGGAATCGCTGCAGCGCGTGAAGGGGCCGATCACCACCGAATCGCTGCGCCGCAGCATCGAGAACTCGCCGCCCATGAACCTGAACGGCTTCACGGTCGCGTTCCGTCCCGACAACCGCAACGGCTCCAGCTTCGGTGACATCACCATGCTGGGCAGCGCCGGAAAGTTTGCCCAATGAAAGTCCTGATCGCACGTCTCAACCACGAGACCAACACCTTCTCGCCTGTGCCCACGCCGCTCGCGGCCTTCGGGCCCGACGGCCCGACCTTCGGCGAACGGGCCTACACCGACAACAAGGGCATGCGCACCGCGATGTCGGCCTTCATCGACCTGGCCGAAGCGGCAGGCGCGCAGCTCGTCACGCCGGTGTCGGCCTCGGCCAACCCGAGCGGGCCGGTCGATGCGCAGGCCTACACCACGCTCACGCAATGCATCGTCGATGCGGCGCCCGGCTGCGATGCGATCCTGCTCGACCTGCACGGCGCGATGGTGGCGCAGAACAGCACCGACGGCGAAGGCGACCTGCTGGTTCGCCTGCGCGCCGCGGCGCCCGGCGTGCCCATCGGCGTGGCGTTGGACCTGCATGCCAACGTGACGCCCGAGATGGTGGAGAACGCCGACGTGATCGTCGGCTTCAAGACCTACCCGCACGTCGACATGTACGAGACCGGCGAACACGCCGGCCGCCTGCTGTTCGACCTGCTGGCCGGGCGCAGCCAGCCGCACATGCGCTGGCGCCAGCTGCCGCTGATGGCGCACACGCTGCGCAGCGCCTCGTTCACCGGCGCGATGCAGCGGGCCATCGAGGCGGCGCGCGCGGCGGAAGAATCCGAGTCGCTGGCGGTGTCGATCCTGGCGGGCTTTTCGCTGTCGGACATCACGGCGCCGTGCATGAGCGTGATCGTGGTCGATGCGCAATCGCCCGCGCGCGCACAGGCCACGGCCGACCGCATCGCGGCGCAGATGTGGGCCGAGCGCGAGGCCTTCATCTACCGCAGCGAGCCGCTGGCCGCGTCGGTCGCGCGCGCGAAGCTCATCGCGGGCGGCGCCACGCGCCCGGTGCTGCTGCTCGACCACGGCGACAACTGCATGTCGGGCGGCAGCTGCGACACCATGGACGTGCTGCAGGAAGCGCTGGCGCAGGGCCTGGACGGCATCGGTGTCGGGCCGCTGTGCGACCCCGAGGCGGTGGCCGCGCTGGTCGCGGCGGGCGAGGGCGCCGAGGTGACGGTGGCGCTGGGCAACAAGGTGTCGCTGGAAGGCATCGGCCTGAAGAAGACACCGGTGCGGCTGACCGGCATGGTGCGAACCATCAGCGACGGCGAGTACGTGATCACCGGCCCCACCTACACCGGCCAGCGCAGCAGCATGGGGCGCACCGTGCTGTTCGACATCGGCGCGGCGCGCATCGTGGTTACGGAGCGCACGCAGGAGCCATGGGACATCGGCGTGTTCGAATGCACCGGGCTCGACCCGCGCACCGAGCGCTTCCTGCTGCTGAAGTCGCGCATGTACTGCCGGCCGGTGTTCGAGCCGCTGTCGGCGGCGCTGGTGGAGTGCGACAGCCCGGGCGTGACCAGCTCCGACTACAGCCTGTTCCCGTTCAGCCAGGTGCGCCGGCCGGTGTTTCCGCTCGACGCGAACGCGGCGATGGACGCGCCCGCATAACCTGCCACGTCATCGACGCGCGGCGCGTGCCCCGCGACCATTCCTTCACCCCGCGCTGTTGCGGGTCGAACCCTCGAAAGGAACAGTCGCCATGAACACCGCCGCCCACGACGCCCATGCCATCGCCACGGGCTACATCGCCGTCTGGAACGAGACCGACGCCGCGCGCCGCGCCGCGCTCATCGACGCCGGCTGGACCGCCGACGCCCGCTATGTCGACCCGATGGCGCAGGCCAGCGGCCGCGAGCAGATCAGCGCGCTGGTCGGCGCGGTGCACCAGCGCTATCCGGGCTTTCGCTTCCACCTGCTGGGCAAGGCCGAGGCGCACGGCGACAACCTGCGCTTCTCGTGGACCCTGGGCCCGAGCGGTGCCGACGACCTGATCCAGGGCACCGACTTCGCGCAGCTGGACGCGGGCAAGCTGCGTGCGGTGACGGGTTTTCTCGACAAGGTGCCTGTGGGCGCCTGAAAGGGGGGTCAGTCGCCCGTGGGCCGACCGCGCCAGAGCTTGCGGTAGACCGTGGCGCGGCTGATGCCCAGCGTGCGCGCCGCCTCGGCCACATTGCCGCGCGCGTCGCTCACCGCCTTGCGGATCAGCGCGGTTTCCACGTCGCGCAGGCGGGGGCGGCCGTCGGTTGCAGCGCCGGTCACGTCGCCGTGCTCGCCGCCGCCGCGCTGGGCCCGCACCTGCACCCGCAGGCCCGACCACAGCGGCACCTCGAGCATGGCGTCGCCGCGCCGGGCGGCGTCGAACATCATGTGCAGCGGCAGCGCGAACAGGTCGTTGAAATGCAGGCCGCCGGCATGGCAGACCAGCGGCTGGTGCAGCATCTGCCGCGCCGCCGCGTTGGCGCCGGTGACATGGCCCGCGGCGTCGATGCACAGCAGGCCCTCGGTGGTCTCGCTGCTCGGGCAGCCGGGCCAGAGCAGGCGCAGCAGCAGCTCGCAGGGCTCGCGCTGCACCAGCAGGTTCTCGATGCTGCGCGCCGACAGGGTGGCCAGGTGGCGCAGCTCGGGCCGCTCGACCACCTGCACGCCCGTGAGGTCGAGCATGCCGATGCAGTCGCCCCGGGGCCCGAAGAGCGGGGCGCCGGCGCAGCTGTACACACTGGTGTCGTCAAAGAAGTGTTCACCCCGGTGCAGCCACACCGATTCCTGCTCGGCCAGCGCCGTGCCGATGGCGCTGGTGCCGATGGCGCTTTCGGACAGGTCGACGCCGATGCGCCCGATGTCGCGCGCATAGCGGGCGGCGGGGTCGGTGCCGTCGGGCAAGGTACCCACGTCGACCACGATGCCGCGGGCGTCGGTCAGGATGGCGAAATAGCGGGTGTCGGCGATGGCGCGCGAGAGCCGTTCGATCACCGGACGCGCCGCCGTGACCAGGGCCCGGTTGCATTCCGTGACCTCGCGGCTGGCGGTGCGGCTCACGGGCTCGAAGCTCACGCGCTGCTGGGGCCGGCGGCCGGCCTCCAGGCAGCGCTGCCAGGAGCGCGTGATGCCCGGGTCGACCCGCACGCTGCCGCGCGGGCGGGGGCCGTCGCCGTCGATCAGCTCGCGGCGCGCCTGCGCAATGGCCAGCGAGCGCTCAGCAGGAGGGGGGACGGCGGAAGCGGACATCATCGTGAAAGTTCTTCTTCGCGCGGGGAGGGCTGCTTTTGCGGGCCGGCCGGTTGGCAAGCTGTTTCATTTTGAGAATTTCCCGCGCTCTGTGCAAGTGTCAAGGGTTTTTGCCTAGGATAGTGCGAAAGGGCGGCATCCAAGATGCCTCGCTGAACCAGCCATCACCTTTCACGGAGACAGCCACATGCAGGTCGCTTTCAAGGTCAACGGCCGGCCGGTCACGGTCGACGCCCCACCCAACACCTTCCTTGTGCACGCGATCCGCGAGCACCTTCACCTCACCGGCACCCACGTCGGCTGCGACACCGCCCAGTGCGGCGCCTGCACGGTCCACCTGAACGGCCGCGCGGTCAAGTCGTGCAACATCCTGGTCGCGCAGGCGGCCGGCGCCGACGTCACCACCATCGAGGGCGTGGCCGCCGCCGACGGCACCATGCACCCCATGCAGGCGGCCTTCAAGGAATGCCACGGCCTGCAGTGCGGTTTCTGCACCCCGGGCATGGTCATGAGCGCCATCGACCTGTGCACCCACCACCCCAAATCGAGCGAATCGGAGATCCGCGAGCTGCTCGAGGGCAACCTGTGCCGGTGCACGGGCTACCAGAACATCGTCAAGGCCGTGAAGATGGGCGGCGAGGCCATGGCATCGGGCAATCCGGTGCCGACCCAGCAAACCACGGTCACGGCCTGAGGAGAGCGACATGGGCGCTTCCGACTTCTCCAACCTGCCGCACATCGGCGAGGCATTGCGGCGCAAGGAAGACTACCGCTTCCTGACCGGCGCGGGCAACTACACCGACGACATCACGCTGGCCAACCAGAGCCATGCGGTCTTCGTGCGCTCGCCGCACGCGCATGCCGTCATCAAGTCCATCGACATCGCCGAGGCCTCGAAGATGCCCGGCGTGGTCGGCATCTTCAGCGGCAAGGACATCGAAGGCAAGATGGGCGGGCTGCCCTGCGGCTGGCTCATCAACAACCCCGACGGCACCCCGATGAAGGAGCCGATGCACCCGATCCTGGCGATCAACAAGGTGCGCTACGTGGGCGACCACGTCGCCATGGTGGTGGCCGAGACGGTCGAGCAGGCCAAGAACGCGGCCGAGGCCGTGGTGGTCGACTACGACGTGCTGCCCGCGCTGGTGAGCGTGGCCGACGCGGCCAAGAAGGCCAGCGGCGTCACCCTGCACGACGAGGCGCCCGACAACCAGTGCTACAAGTGGGCGCTGGGCGACAAGGCGGCGGTCGATGCGGTGTTTGCCACCGCCGCGCACGTTACCCAGCTCGACCTGGTCAACAACCGGCTCGTGCCCAACCCGATCGAGCCGCGCGTGGCCATCGGCAGCTACGCCCGCGGCACCGACGACTACACGCTCTACGTGTCGAACCAGAACCCGCACGTCGAGCGCCTGCTGATGACGGCCTTCGTGCTGGGCCTGCCCGAGCACAAGGTGCGCGTGATCGCGCCCGACGTGGGCGGCGGCTTCGGCTCCAAGATCTTCCTGTACGCCGAAGACGTGTGCCTCACCTGGGCGGCCAAGCAGCTCAACCGCAACATCAAGTGGACGGCGGAGCGCTCGGAGTGCTTCCTGTCCGACGCGCACGGCCGCGACCACGTGAGCCACGCCGAGATGGCCATGGACAAGGACGGCAAGTTCCTGGCCATGCGCGTGCACACCGACGCCAACCTGGGCGCCTACCTGTCGACCTTCTCGACCGCGGTGCCGACCATCCTGTACGCCACGCTACTGGCGGGCCAGTACACGACGCCGCAGATCTACGTCGAGGTCGATGCCTGGTTCACCAACACCTCGCCGGTCGATGCGTACCGCGGGGCCGGGCGGCCCGAGGCCACCTACCTGCTGGAGCGCCTGGTGTCGCGCTGCGCCTGGGAAATGAACCTGGGCCAGGACGAGATCCGCAAGCGCAACTTCATCACCAGCTTCCCGTACCAGACGCCCGTGGCGCTGCAGTACGACACCGGCGACTTCCATGCCTGCATGGACAAGGCGCGGGTGCTGGCCGAGGTCGACGGTTATGCCGCGCGCAAGGCGGCGACCGAGGCCAAGGGCAAGCTGCGCGGCATGGGCTATTCGAGCTACATCGAGGCCTGCGGCATCGCGCCGTCGAACATCGCGGGGGCACTCGGTGCGCGCGCGGGTCTGTTCGAATGCGGCGAGATCCGCGTGCACCCGACCGGCAGCGTGACGGTGTTCACCGGCTCGCACAGCCACGGCCAGGGGCATGAAACCACCTTCGCGCAGGTCGTGGCCGCGCGCTTGGGCATTCCGGTCGAGAACGTCGACGTGGTGCACGGCGACACCGGCCGCGTGCCCTTCGGCATGGGCACCTACGGCTCGCGCTCCATCTCGGTGGGCGGCGCGGCCATCATGAAGGCGCTCGACAAGATCGAGACCAAGGCCAAGAAGATCGCCGCGCACCTGATGGAGGCGAGCGACGCCGACATCGAGTTCGCCAACGGCGAGTTCACGGTCAAGGGCACAGACAAGAAGATCCCGTTCGGCCAGGTGGCGCTCACGGCCTACGTGCCGCACAACTACCCGCTCGACAAGCTCGAGCCCGGCCTGAACGAAACCGCCTTCTACGACCCGACCAACTTCACCTTCCCGGGCGGCACCTACATCTGCGAGGTCGAGATCGACAAAGAGACTGGCGAAGTCAAGGTCGACCGCTTCACCGCGGTGGACGACTTCGGCACCATCATCAACCCGATGATCGTCGAGGGCCAGGTGCACGGCGGGCTGGTGCAGGGCATCGGCCAGGCGCTGCTCGAGAACTGCGTGTACGACAACGAAACCGGCCAGCTGCTCACCGGCAGCTTCATGGACTACGCCATGCCGCGCGCCGGCGACTTCCCGCAGTTCAAGCTCGACACCGTCTGCACCCCCTGCACCCACAACCCGCTGGGCACCAAGGGCTGCGGCGAGGCGGGCGCCATCGGGTCGCCGCCGGCGGTCATCAACGCCGTGCTCGACGCGTTGGCGCCGCTGGGCGTCAAGGATTTCGACATGCCCGCTTCGTCCAGCCGCGTCTGGGAAGCGATGCAGGCCGCCGCCAAGCCCTGAACGACACAAGAAATAACAGAGAAGGAATCACCCCATGTATGCCTTCACACTCGAACGGCCCGCCAGCGTGGCGGACGCGGCACGGCTCATCGCCGCGGGCGGCAAGCCACTGGCCGGCGGACAGACCCTGCTGGCCTCGATGAAGCTGCGGCTGTCGGCGCCCGAGCAGCTCGTCGACCTCGGCGGCATCAAGGAGCTCACCGGCATCAAGAAGGACGGCGGCGCGATCACCCTCGGCGCCATGTCGCGCCACCTCGACGTGGCGAACAACGCCGACGTGAAGGCCGCGTACCCCGCGCTGGCCGACCTCGCGTCGCGCATCGGCGACCGGCAGGTGCGCGCGATGGGCACCGTCGGCGGCTCGGTGGCCAACAACGACCCGGCGGCGTGCTACCCGAGCGCGGTGCTGGCCTCGGGCGCGACCATCGTCACCTCGAAGCGCGAGATTGCGGCCGACGACTTCTTCCAGGGCCTGTTCACCACGGCGCTCGAAGAAGACGAACTGATCGTCGCCATCCGCTTCCCGATTCCGAAGCGCGCGGTGTACGAGAAGCTGCGCCAGAAGGCCTCGAACTTCCCGCTGGTCGGCATCTTCCTGGCGCAGTACGACAGCGGCGTGCGCGTGGCCGTCACCGGCGCGGGCAACGGCGTGTTCCGCCATGCCGGGCTCGAAGATGCGCTCAACAAGAGCTTCACCGCCGCGTCCGCCGCGGCCGTGAAGATCGACGCGAGCGACCTGAACAGCGACCTGCATGCCTCGGCCGCCTACCGCGCGAACCTGATCAGCGTGCTGACGCAGCGCGCCGTGACCAAAGCACTCGGCTGAAGCCGCCCTGCGCCGCCGCCCACCGGAAGGCGCGACACCCTCGCGTCTTCCGCTACGCTTGCCCATGATCTTCCCGACCATCGACGCCCTTTCCGACGGCTTGCGGCAGGCCGGCTACTTTGCCGACCGCCGCCTGGCCACCGCGGTGTTCCTCGCGCTCAAGCTGCAGCGCCCGCTGCTGCTCGAAGGCGAGCCCGGCGTCGGCAAGACCGAGCTGGCCAAGGCGCTGTCGACGGCCCTGAACCGCGAGCTGCTGCGCCTGCAGTGCTACGACGGCATGGAGCAGCGCGAGGCGCTGTATGAATGGAACTACGCCGCGCAGCTGCTGCACATGCGCGCGGCCGAGGCCACCGGAGCAGCACGCGACGTGGAGGCCGAGGTCTACCAGCCGCACTACCTGATCCGCCGCCCGCTGCTGCAGGCACTGCAGACGCCGGCCCCTGGCTCGGTGCTGCTGATCGACGAGGTGGACCGCGCCGACGAGCCCTTCGAAGCCTTCCTGCTCGAATACCTGGGCGAGTACCAGGTCAGCATTCCCGAGCTGGGCACCGTGCGCGCCGTGGTGCCGCCCGTGACCTTGCTCACCAGCAACCGCACGCGCGAACTCAACGACGCCGTGAAGCGGCGCTGCCTCTACCACTGGCTCGACTACCCCGAGCGCGAGCGTGAGCTCGCCATCGTGCGCGCGCAGGTGCCGCAGGCCGGCGAGGCGCTGTCGGCGCAGGTGGCGGCCTTCGTCGCGCGGCTGCGTTCGGCGCCGTTCGTCAATGCCTTCCAGCGCGCGCCGGGCATCGCCGAAAGCGTGGAGTGGGCGCGGGCGCTCATCGCGCTCGACACCGTCGAACTCGACCCCGAGGTGGTCGTCGACACCGCCGGCATCCTCTTCAAGCAGCGCGATGACGTGGCAGCGCTGACGCACGAGCTGGCCTCCGACCTGCTGAGGCCCGAGGAACCGCTCGCCGGCTAAGCGAGGCCGAGGCACCTACATGGCCGGCATCCAGCAACTCGGCGACGTGCGCAGCGGCAAGCTGGCGGGCAACATCGCCGCCTTCGGCCGCGCACTGCGCCGCGCCGGCGTGCGCACCGACGCCATGCGCATCGCGCTCGCCACCGAGGCGGCCACGCTGGTCGGCGTCGAAGACAAGCTCGACCTGGGCGCCGCCATGGAAGCCGTGATGGTCAGCCGCGAGCAGGACCGGCTGGTGTTCCGCGAACTCTTCGACGCGTGGTTTCGCGACCCCGAGCTGGCCAACAAGCTGCTCGCCCAGATGTTGCCCAGCGCCGAGGGCAAGGCCGAGCCCTCCAAGCGCCGCCCGCGCGTGCGCGAGGCGCTGAGCCCGCCGCGCGACGCCGTGAAGCCCGCGGCGCCGACGAAGCCCGACGAGGAAATCAAGTTCGACGCCGCCATGACGGCCAGCGACCGCCAGCGGCTGCAGCATGCCGACTTCAACGCGCTGGGCGCGGCCGAGTACCGGCTGGTCGAGCGGCTGGCGCGCGACATCCGCTTGCCGGTGCCCGAACTGCCCGCGCGCCGACTGCGCCCGGCGGGCGATGCCGGCCGCGCGCACGCGCGCATGCACTGGCCCGGCGTGCTGCACGAGGCGGCCCGCACCGGCGGCGAGATCCTGCGCCTGCCCCGGCTGGCGCGGCGCGAGCAGCCCTTGCCGCTCCTGGTGCTGGTCGATGTGTCGGGCTCGATGGAGCGCTACGCCCGCCTGCTGCTGGCCTTCCTGCATGCCGCCACGCGACGGGCCGGGCGGCGCGACGTGTTCGCCTTCGGCACGCGGCTGACCGACCTCACGCCCGCCTTCCGGCTGGCCGACACCGACGCCATGCTGGGGGCCGCCAGCCTGGCCATCGACGACTTCGCGGGCGGCACGCGGCTGGGCGGTTCGCTGGCCGAGCTGCGCCAGTCGCACGCGCGCCGGCTCATCGGCCGGCGCACGCTGGTGCTGGTGATCAGCGACGGCCTCGACACGGGCGAGCCCGCCTTGCTCGAGACCGAGTTGCAGTGGCTGAAGCGCCATTCGCGCCGGCTGCTGTGGCTCAACCCGCTGCTGCGCTTCGAGGGCTACGCCCCTCTGGCGCGTGGGGCCGCCGTGCTGCACCGCCATGCGGACGCGATGCTGGCGGTCCACAATCTGAATGCACTCGAACAGCTGGCCGCCAGCCTGGCCGCGCTGATGCGCGCCAGTCGCTAGGACCGGACTCAGGAAGGAACAAAGGAAACCCACCATGGAAATGCTCGGAAACCGCCGCCTCGGCGTCACCCAACAACAGGCCTGGGACGCGCTCAACGATCCCGAGACGCTCAAGAAGTGCATCCCCGGCTGCGACAAGTTCGAGCTCACGGGCGACAACACCTACAGCGTGGCGCTGGCCGTGAAGATCGGTCCGGTGTCGGCCAAGTTCAGCGGCAAGGTGATGCTGTCGGACATCGTCGCGCCCGACGGCTACAAGCTCACCTTCGAGGGGCAGGGCGGCGTGGCGGGGTTTGCCAAGGGCTCGTCGAGCGTGTCGCTCAAGCCGGTGGCCGTGGCCGACAGCGCCCCCACCGCGGAGGGCGCACCTGCTGCCGAAGCCTCCCCCGTGGCTCCGACTCCTGCCGGCTGCGAACTCGACTACACCGTGCAGGCCCAGGTCGGCGGCAAGATCGCCCAGCTCGGCCAACGCCTGATCGACGGCGCGGCCAAGTCCACCGCCGACGATTTCTTCAAGCGCTTCGAGGCCGAGATGCAAAGCCGCTACGGCCCGCCGCCTGCACCGCCCGCGGAAGCGGCGGCCGAGGCGCCCGCCGAGAAGGCCGGCGTGATGTCGGGCCTCATGAAGAAGATGGGCTTCGGCAAGAAGGACGGCGAAGACGCCTCCACCCCGGGCGACGCCGCCTGACGCACAGGGTCCTGCCATGGAAAACCTCGACGTCATGGTGCTGCGCACGCTGCGCGACTGGCGGCGTGCCGGCAAGCGCGCGCTGCTGACCACCGTGGTGCGCACCTGGGGCTCGTCGCCGCGGCCCGTGGGCTCGATCATGGCGCTGGCCGAGGACGGCGCCGTGGTCGGCTCGGTCTCGGGCGGCTGCATCGAGGACGATCTGATCGCGCGTTACAGCCACGCCCACGGCAAGGGCGAAGACGTGCCGCTGGGCGCGCCGCCCGCGCTCGTCAAGTACGGCATCACGGCCGACGAGGCGCACCGCTTCGGCCTGCCCTGCGGCGGCACGCTCGAGCTGCTGCTCGAATACGCGCCCGACGCCGACGCGCTCGACACGCTGGTTGCCGAACTCGAACGCGGCAAGCTCATGCGCCGCACGGTGACGCTGGCCACCGGCGCGGTGCGGCTGGCCGAGGCGACCGCGCCCGACGAGCTCACGGTGAACGACACCGAGCTCACCAACACCTTCGGCCCCGAGTACCGCATGCTGCTGATCGGCGCCGGCCAGCTCGCCGAATACCTCGCGACCATGGCCAAGTTCAGCGGCTTCGCCGTGACGCTGTGCGACCCGCGCGCCGAGTACCGCACCGCGTGGACGCTGTCCGGCGTGACGATCACCACCGAGATGCCCGACGACGCCGTGCTGGCCTTCAAGCCCGACCGCCGCAGCTGCGTGGTCGCGCTCACGCACGACCCCAAGCTGGACGACCTCGCGCTGCTCGAGGCGTTGCAGAGCGAGGCCTTCTACGTGGGCGCCATCGGTTCGCGCCGCAACGCCGACGCGCGGCGCGACCGCATGATCGAACACTTCGACCAGACGGCCGAGTCGCTCGCACGCCTGCGCGGGCCCATCGGCATCTTCATCGGCAGCAAGACACCGCCCGAGATCGCGGTGAGCGTGATGGCCGAGATCCTGGCCGTGAAGAACGCGGTGACCTTGCCGCGCGAAGTGGAAGTGGCGCGCGCCAAGGAAATCCAGCAGCTGCAACCCAGCTGAACTGAACCGACCTGCTGCGCGGGACTCAGTCCACGCCCAGCAGGTCGTAGATGCGGCGCACGTACTCGCCGAACTCCGGGCTGGTTTTCACGTGCAGCTTGCGCGGCTCGGGCAGCTCGATGCGGAAGAAGTCGGCCATGCGCGCCGGGCCGGCCGTGAGCACCGCGCAGTGCGAGCCCAGGAACACGGCTTCCTGAATGCTGTGCGTGACCACGATGAAGGTCTTGCGGCTGCGCTCCCAGATGCGCAGCATCTCCAGGTTCATTTTTTCGCGCGTGAGCGCATCGAGCGCGCCGAAGGGCTCGTCCATGAGCACCAGCTTCGGGTCGTGGATGAGCGCACGCGCGATGGCGGCGCGCTGCTGCATGCCGCCCGAGAGTTCGTAAGGCAGCTTGTCGGCGAAGCCCGTGAGGCCGACCATGTCGAGCAACTCGTGCGCGCGCGCCTTGGCGGCCTTGCGGTCCAGCCCGAGGATGTCGGCGGGCAGCAGCACGTTCTCGAGAATGGTGCGCCACTTCAGCAGCAGCGGCTGCTGGAACACCATGCCGACATCGCGGCCTGCGTTGAAGCCTGTACCGCCGGGGCCGCCGATCTCGAGCGTGCCGCCGTCGTGGCCGTGCAGGCCCGAGAGAATTTTCAGCAGCGTCGACTTGCCGCAGCCCGAGGGACCGACCAGTGAGATCATGTCGCCCGCATGCACGTCCATCGTGACGTCGGACACTGCGAGGAATTCTTCGTTGCGCTTGCGGTAGACCTTGCGCAGCTGCCGCATGCGGATCAGCGGCGCCTCCTGCGCGGGCGCGAGCACCGCGCTCATGCCAGCCACCGTGCGAGGTTGTCGCGCACGAAGGCGTCGTCGGCCAGGTCGCCGTGCTGGCGGTAGACGCGGTCGATCTCCGCCGACTGTCCGTGGCCGAGGCCTTCTTCCGGGTCGAGGCACCAGATGCCTTCGAGCAGGCCCTGGCGCCGCAACACCTCGTGGCAGCCCGCGATGCAGCCGTGGAAGTTGTTCGCCACGTCGAAGAAGGCGGCGTTGCAGTCGGTCACGCGCGAATCGAGCGCGAGCAGGGCGGGGCTCAGCGCGCCGCCGCTGGCGGCCAGCTCGGCCTTGATCTGCTGCAGCTGGTGCACCGCGCTCGACGTCCACACCGACCAGTGGCCCAGCAGGCCGCCGCGAAAGCGCACCTGCACGGGCGCGCCGTCGCGCATCGCGGCAAAGGGCAGCGCCAGGTCGAGCACGATGTGGTCGTCGTTGCCGGTGTAGAGGAACACGCGCTCCTCGGCGCGTGCATCGACCAGCCCGCGCACCACGTCGATGCTGCGGTAGCGGTTGAAGGGCGCGACCTTGATCGCCAGCGCGTTCGGAATGAGCGCGAAGCGGCGCCAGAAGTCGCTCGACAGGACCGGGCCGCCGACCACGGTCTGCAGGTAGAAGCCGATCAGCGGAATCTCCTGCGCCACCGCCTCGCAGTGGGCGATGAGCGCGTCTTCCGACGCGCCGGCCAGTGCCGCGAGGCTCAGCAGCCCTGCGTGATAGCCCAGGGAGACGGCGGTGCGCGCCTCGGCCCGCGCCTGCGCGGTCGGGCCGCACAGGCCGGCGATCATCGCCATCGGGCGGTCGTTCCAGGCCAGGTGGTCCTGCATCGCGGCCTCGAGCACGGTGGCGTACAGGCCGCGCTCGCGGATCGCGAACTGCGTGGTGTGCACGCCCACCGCGATGCCGCCCACGCCGGCATCGACGTAGTAGCGCGTGAGCGCGCGCTGGCGCTGGCGGTCGAGCTGGCGATGCGCGTCGAGTGCGAGCGGGTGCGCCGGGATGACGGTGCCTTGCGACAGCAGCGCAAGCACGTCGGCGGGAAGGTCGGAGCGGTTCAGTGGCATGGGCGAAGGTCCTCAGGCGAACTCGGGGCCGGCGATGGCGTGGATGAAGGCGGGGTGTCCGGTGGGCGGCTGCACGCCCTCGCGCGTGGCCAGTGCCATGCGTGCGAAGCCGCGCTGCGGTGTGAAGCCGGCAGCGCGCAGTGCGGTGGTCATGGCCTTGCGGTCGTCGGGCACGTCGATGTAGATGCGTCCGTCGATGCTGCGTGCAGCCTGCGTCAGCAGCGCGGCGGCCGTGGCCTCGTCGGACGACAGCAGTGGCCCGATGTGGTGCGCGGTGCGGCCCGCGCGCGCGAGGCCGAAGCCCAAGCCGTTGCGCACGCAGCGGCTGTCCTCGCGGCCGAGCAGGTCGGCGAGCAGGGCGGGGCGCGCGAAGCCCAGCGCCTGCGCGTCGAGCGCCGCCAGGTTGTCGAGGGCCGGTTTGTCGGTGGGGAGCGATGCGGTGGCGGGGGCGGCTTCGCGCTGCCAGCGCGTGAGCCGCCACAGCGGCGTGAAGCCGAAGCCCGCATAGAGCGACTCGCCCTGCGGCGTGGCGTCGAGCATGGCGACGAGGCCGGCGGCTTTCACTTGCTCTAAGCAGCGCGCGAACACCGCGCGGCCCAGGCCTTGTCCGCGCGCGGCGGGCATCACGAGGATCATGCTGATCCACGCCACGCCTTCCATCGGCAGCACGGCGCCGCTGGCGACGAGTTGGCCCTCGCCATCGCGCACGCCATGCAGCGTGCCGAGCCGCTCGAACAGCCGCCAGTCGTGTGCGGTCTGGTTCCAGCCGCTCGCGGCGACCAGCGCGTCCAGCATCGGGGCGATGCCGGGTGTGATCGACGTGAGGGCTTCGACGGCGGGCATGGTCATGGCCTCAGTACTTGCCGTCGCGCGATTCGAATTTTGTCGGCTTGCCGTACTGGCGCTGCTCGCGCGAGATCCAGTCGGCCACCCAGCGGATCTGCTGCGCCAGCGGCACGCGCGGATAGCCGAACAGGCGCTCGGCTTCGCCGGTGTTCATCAGCCACGCGGTCGGGGCCTCTTGCCCGCTGATCGTCACGGGCTTGTCGAACTGGCGCGCGAACTCTTCCGCGAGCCAGCGGATCGACGTCGTCTCGGGCCCGCTCACGTTCAGCGGCGAGGTCGGCACGGTGGCCGCCGCGAGGCAGCGCAGCGCCTGCGCGTTCGCGTCGCCCTGCCAGATCACGTTGACGTGACCCATGGTCACGTCGACCGGGTCGCCGCGCCACACCTTGAGCGCCACGTCGGCCAGCACGCCGTAGCGCAGGTCGATGGCGTAGCTCAGGCGGAACAGGCGGCCCGGCGTGCCGTGGCGCTGCGAGAAGTACTCGAACATGCGCTCGCGGCCCACGCACGAGTTGGCATATTCGCCGGGCGGGTTGGGCGCGTCGCTCTCGCTCGCACCCTGGCTGGTCACGGGCACGAAGGGGTACACGCAGGCGGTCGAGAAGGCGACGATGCGCGAGGCGTGGAAGTGCTCGGCCACCAGCGCCGGCACGTGCGCGTTCATGGCCCAGGTCAGCGGGTTGTCGGCGTCCGCGCCGAACTTGCGCCCGGCCATGAAGACCACGTTGGCGCACGGCGGCAGCGCGGCGATGGCGGCGCGGTCGAGCAGGTCGCAGGCGATGGTCTCGATGCCGTGCGCTTCGAGTGCCTCGCGCACGCCGGCCTCGCTGAAGCGGGCGACGGCGATCACGCGGCGCCCGGGCATGGCGTTCTTCGCAAGGCGGGCCAGCGTCGGGCCCATCTTGCCGCCCACGCCGAGGATCATCAGGTCGCCATCGAGGCGGGCCATGTCGCGCACGAGGTCGCGCGAGGGCGTGGCCAGGTAGTCTTCAAGCGCGGCTTCGCTCTCGAAGCGCTCGGGAAAGGGCAGGTCGTCGAGGACAGGCGTGGAGGTCATTGGATTCTTGCGTCCTGGGTGATGAAGAGGCGCTCCAGCAGAAGCACCAGCAGATAGAGCAGCACGCCCAGGCCCGTGATGAGCAGCACGGCCATGAAGACCGCGGGCGTGTCCAGCGAGGCCTGGACCTGGATCATCAGATAGCCCAGGCCGCGTTCCGAGGCGATGAACTCGCCCACCACCGCGCCCGCCACGGCGAGGATGGTGGCGACCTTCATGCCCGAGAACACGTACGGCAGCGAGCCCGGCAGCTGGATGTAGCGAAACAGCTGCCAGCGCGAGCCCTTGAGCGCGCGCACCAGGTCGAGCAGCTCGGGCTCGGTCTCGTTCAGGCCGCGGATGGTGGTCAGCAGGATGGGGAAGAAGCACAGGCTGAACGTGATGAGGATGTTCGGCCCGATGCCGTAGCTGAACCACACGATCACCAGCGGTCCCATCGCCACTTTGGGGATCATGTTGAGCGTGACCAGCAGCGGGAACACCAGCAGCATCAGCCGCTTGCTGGTGATGAAGAGCAGCGCGCAAAGAATGCCGAGCACCAGCCCCAGTGCGTAGCCGCCGAACACTTCGAGCGCGGTGACGCCGGTGTTCTTGAGCCAGCTGTAGTTCGGGTTGGCCAGCGTGGCCAGCACCTTCGAGGGCGCCGGCAGGATGAAGGGCTGGATCGCGAAGACCCGCACCGCGAGCTCCCACAGCGCGATGCCCGCCAGATGCACCGCGACCACGAGGGCCCAGCGCTGCCATTCGGGGCGCTCGCCCGACAAGGGCGCAGGTGCGGGGGGCGCCAGAGCGCCATCAGGTGCCGTCATCTCAATTCCTGGGTCTAGGAAGCAATGCGGCGAATCATAGGAGTCGCCACGACCCGAGTCAACCAACTAGTTGATAATTTTCATGCGGCGGCCTTGTCGGGCCGCAAGGCATTGAGCGCGAACTCGATCACGTGCCGGCGGCGCTGCAGCAGCGCGCCGCGTGCATCGAGCGGCTTGCCGAAGATGGCCGACAGCGTGTGGTTGTTGGAGAAGAAGAAATACGAGATGCCGGCGATCGAGATGTAGAGGTTGATCGCGTCGAAGTCGGGCCGGAACACGCCCGCCGCCACGCCGCGCTCGAGCGTGGCCTCGAGCATCTCGATGAAGGGCGAGTGCATCTTCTGCAGCCGCTCCGACTCGCGCAGGTGCGCGCCGTGGTTGCGGTTCTCGTCGGCCAGCAGCGCGATGAACTCGGGGTGCTCGGCCAGGTAGTCGAACGAGAAGGCCACCAGCTGCTTCATGGCTTCGAGCGGCTCGAGTTCGTCGAGCGTGAGCTTCTGTTCCTTCTCGCGGATCTCGGCGTAGACCGATTCGAGCGCCACCAGGTACAGCCCCTGCTTGCTGTCGAAGTAGTGGTACACGAGCTGCTTGTTGACGCCGGCGTTGGCGGCGATCTCGTCGACGCGTGCGCCCGCGAAGCCCTTGGTGGCGAACTCGGCCACTGCGGCGGCGATGAGGGCCTGCTTGGCGGCGACGGGGTCGCGCTCGCGTTTCGTGGCGACGGCGGTGCGGGCGGGGGTGGTG
>NZ_JBWKXQ010000057.1:0-44830 GCF_059423125.1 Variovorax sp. GW531-E2
CTCCCCCGCGACCCGCACCGTGTTGAAAATCCCCGACGCCATGCCCGCCCGCTCGCGCGGCACCACGCTCACGGCCAGGCCGTCCATCAGCCCCCAGGGCAGGCCGATGCCCGCGCCGATCAGCAGCAGCGGGCCCACGAGGCCGTGCAAGGGCGTGCCCGGCGCGCAGCGGGCGAGCCACACGAGCCCCGCCGCGCACACCAGCAGCCCCACGGCCGAGATCACGCCCGCAGAGAACCGGTGCGCGAGCCACGCCGCCAGCGTCGGCACGATGAGGATCGGCCCCGACAGCGCGAACATGAAACCGCCCGCCTCCAGCGCGCTGCGCCCTTCGAGCCCGATGAAGCGGATCGGCAACAGCACCAGCAGCACGACAAAGCCGTAGGCCGGCGCCGCGGCCAGCAGCTGCACGCCGACGAAGCGCGGAAAGCGGAACAGCGACAGGTCGAGCATCGGATGCGCCACGCGCTGCTCGATGGCGATGAAGGCCGCACCCATGGCCAGCGCGCCGGCCAGCGCCGCGAGCACCCACGGGCTGGCCCAACCGCTGTCGGGCGCCTGCAGCACGCCCAGCGTGAGCAGGCTCAGCGCGGCCGTGAAGCTGAGCGTGCCCGGCACGTCCAGCCCCATCGCCTGCGGGTTGCGCGACTCGCGCATGCGCGGCGCGGCCAGGCCCAGCGCGACGAGGCTCACGGCGCCGGGGCTCAGCATCACGGCGTGCCAGCCGACGGTGTCGGCCAGCCAGCCCGAGAGGATCGACCCGCACGACAGCCCCACGCCGAACGAGGTGCCGATGAGGCTGAACGCCCGCAGCCGCGCCGGCCCGTCGAACACCTGCGCCAGCGCGGCCGTGCCCGCCGCGAAGGCCGCCGCCGAGCCCAGCCCCTGCACGGCGCGCGCGAGGTCGAAGGCGACGATGCCCGGCGCCAGCGTCAGCAGCGCGCTGCTCAGCGCCACCACCGCCAGGCCCAGCAAAAAGACGCGCTTGCGCCCGTAGGCATCGGCCAGCGCGCCGGCCGCCATCAGCGTGGCGCCGAAGCTCAGCATGAAGGCGTTGGTGACCCAGTTGAGCTGCACCGGCGTGCCGCCCAGCGCGTCGCGGATCGCGGGCAGCACCACGGCCGGGCCGGTGAAGCTCAGCGGCATGCCGAGCGCGGCCAGGCAGACGGCGGCGAGCAGCCAGGCCTTGTTGGAATCGGGGGAAGACATCGGGAGGGCTTTCACGCGGGAGAAGGAAAAGGGAAATGCGTGAAGCGAAGATAAAAAGGATTCAATGAAACGAAAATGGGCCCTCAGCTCCTCACACTGCCAACCCCAGGTTGCCAATCAAGCCCATGGACAGCTTCAGCGGACTCGAATCCTTCGTGCGGGCGGCCGACCTGCAGAGCTTTGCGCGGGCGGGCCGCGACCTGGGCATCTCGGCCTCGGCCGTGGGCAAGAACGTCGCGCGGCTCGAGGCGCAGATGGGCGTGCGCCTGTTCCACCGCACCACGCGGCAGGTGCGGCTCACGGCCGAGGGCGCGATGTTCCACGAGCGCTGCCGCCGCATCCTCGACGAACTCGGCGATGCGCGCGCCATGCTGCAGGACGCCGTCGCCACGCCGCGCGGCCGCCTGCGCGTGAGCCTGCCGACCATCGGCTACCGCTTTCTGCTGCCGATCCTGCCGGCGTTCAAGGCGCGCTTCCCCGAGATCGAACTCGACCTCGACTTCAACGACCGGCTGGTCGACGTGGTGGCCGAGGGTGTCGACGTGGCCATCCGCAGCGGCGAGCTGGTCGACTCACAGCTCGTGGCGCGCCGCCTCGGCCCGTTCAGCTTCGTGCTCGCCGCCTCGCCGGCCTACCTGGCGCAACACGGCGTGCCGCAGGTGCCGACCGACCTCGCCCGCCACAGTTGCCTGCGCTACAAGTTCGTGACCGGCGGAAAGATCGAAGACTGGGACCTGCCCGGCCTGCCGCCCCAGTTGCCGCCGGGCCTGGTCTGCAACAACATGGAAGCCATGCTGGGCGCCGCCGTCGCGGGCCTGGGCATTGCGTACATGCCCGACTTCCTGGCGCGCGACGCACTGCGCCGCGGCGAGCTGCAGCGCGTGCTGGCCGCGCACCTTGTGCGGCAGGGACAGTTCTCGGCGCTGTGGCCGTCGAGCCGGCAGCTGTCGCCGAAGGTGCGGGCGTTTGTCGACTTTGCGGGTGAGCACATGTTCAGGAACGATGGCTCGGAAACATCGAAAGACTGAATTCAGACCATAATCAGTCCGATCGACAACCGCAGGTGAACCCCATGAATTTCTCCACGCAGGTCAAACCCATCAGCTATCTCAAGAGCCATGCCGCGGACATCGTGAAGACCCTCTCGGACACCCGCGAGCCTCTGGTCATCACACAGAACGGCGAGGCCAAGCTCGTGGTGATGGATGTCCGCTCCTTCGAAGAGCAGGAAGCGACCCTCGCGCTGCTGAAAGTGCTGGCACTCGGCAACCGCGAAATCGAACAGGGCCAATTCCGGTCCGCGGACGATGTGTTCGCCGATCTGGACCAAGAAGACGCCCCATGAAGGTGGTGTTCCTGCGGTCCGCCGAAGCCGACCTGAAGGACCTGAGGCGCTACCTGCTCAAGAACTTCGGCGCGGACACCTGGGCGGCGAGCTACGCAAAGATCAAGCAATCCGTCGCGATGATCGCAGCCCATCCCCAGGCAGGCCGGATTCCCGAGGAACTGGAAGACCTGAACGCGGCCCAGTACCGGCAGGTCATCTCGGGCATGAACCGCATCATCTACGAGGTGCGACTGGACACCGCCTACATCCACGTCGTCTGCGACACGCGCAGGGACCTGAAGGGCCTGCTCATGCGGCGCCTCGTGGGCGCCGTGTGAGCCCGATGCAGTACGCGGCCTGAGACGTCCGGCGTACGCCTACGCCGCCGCTTCCACCAGCTGACGCTCCGCCTGTTCGCCGACAGTCACGGCGGGTGCCTCGACAGGCGCCACGGGCTTCGCCTGGCTCAGCGCCAGCGCCACCTGCAACGGATACAGCGTGCGCACATCGCCCTCGGCCTTGTTGCTCACCGTCGTACCGGCGGCCTCGCTCATGCGGGCCGTGCGCACCGCGTCGAGCCGGTGGGTCGGCACCATGAACGGCGAGTGCGTCGTGTAGAGGATCTGGTTGGCGAAGTCGTGCTCCAGGTGCGCCAGCAGATCGGCCTGCGAATGCGCGTGCAGGTGCAGGCCGGGCTCGTCCAGCAGCAGGATCGCATCGGCCGCGCCCTTCGTGTCCGCGAAGAACGCGACGTAGAACGAGAAGAACCACTGGAAGCCGCGGCTGCGTTCGTCGAGGTTCACTTCCACCTCGTAGGCGGCGTTGGGGTCGGACACCAGCGTCTCCAGGTGCTGCCCGTCGAGGTTGAAGCGGACCTTGAGTTCGCGGTCCTTCCACACGCGGCGGATTTCCGACGTGACGACCGAGCCCGCCCGGTTCACCAACTGATTGCGCGTCGCCAGGTCGTTCTTCGCCAGCAGGTCCTGCAGCTGCTGCGGGTCGAGCCCCGCCACCTGGCACAGCTTCTCGAAATTGCGCTCGCCCGCCGTGCGCTCGCCCCAGCCCTTGCGCGTGAGGTATTCGGCGATGTTCTGGCGGCCGGGCAGCGAGGCGTAGTCCTCGACGTAGATGAAGCGCGGCAGTTTCTCCAGCACCCAGGCGCGGGCGCGGGCCAGCGCGGGCTGGTCGTTGTCGATCGTGCGGGCCAGCTCCTCGAGCTCGGTCAGCATCTGCGCCTGCTTGTCGGCGATCTCGGCGCCGGCGGTGGCCAGCGCCTGGCGCAGTGCCTGCAGTGCCAGCAGCGCACCGGCCGACCACTTGACGAAGTCGGGGCTCGGGATCATGGCAGCGTCGAAGGCGTCGGCCTCCTGTTCGAGCGGCGCCTTCAACTCGTCGGCGACCTTCTCGGCCGCGGCCTTCACGGCGGGCACGATCTTGCGCACCTTGGCCTTGATGTCGCTCACGTCGATCGACAGCGGGCCCAGGCCCTCGAAGCCGGTCGTGCGCGTGGCGCCGTAGCCGCGCCCGGCCGTGACCTGGCGCACGCCGGCCGCGCGCGGCAGGATGGCGGCGAGCGCCAGCTGTTCGGAGGCGTCGAGGTCCCAGCGCGTGTGCACCACCGGGGTGTCGTCGGTGCATTCGTCGAGGCGGCGGTGCCGCGGAAAGTCCTTGATGGGGCTGAGTGCCGTGAGCCCGTCGGTCGGGTTCAGGCTGTGCAACGCGCGCAGCAGGTTCGACTTGCCGCTGTCATTTCGGCCGAGGATCGCTGTGATCTGGGAGGAATCGATGGAGCCGCTGTCGTGGATCGAGCGATAGTTGGTGATCTGGAATGACGCCAAGCGCATGCAGGAATTTCTCTTCTGAATTGAATACGGGGCCGGGGAATGTATTGCATCCCCGGCCCCGTCCTGCCGATCGCGGAAGAAAAAAACTGTACGGGCCTGCGCAGCCCTACTCGGCCGCGCGGCGCAGCGTGTCGACCACCGGCCGGCGCAGCACATCGCGCAGGCCCCACCACCCCGCCGCCAGCGCCAGCACCGCGCCGGCCAGCGCGCCGGCCACCGGCACGAGCGGCGAGGCGGTCCAGGTGAACTCGAACACGTAGCGCGCGAGCCCCCAGCCGATCACCGAGGCCACGATGCTCGCCAGGAAGCCCGCGAGCAGGCCGACGCCGACCAGCTCGGCGCGCTGCACCTGCCGCAGCAGGCTGGCGCGTGCGCCCACGGCGCGCATCACGGCGAACTCGCGCGCACGCTCCTCGCGCGTGGCGGTGACGGCGGCGAACAGCACCACGAGCCCGGCTGCCAGCGTGAAGCCGAACAGGAATTCGACCGCGCGCACCACCTGGTCGAGCACGCGCTGCACCTGGTTGATGGTGGCGCTCATGTCGACGTTGGTCACATTGGGGAAGCTGCGCACCAGCGCGTTGTCGAAGCCGCGCGTCTCGGGCGCGCGGAAGGCGCCCATGTAGGTCACGGGCACGTCGGCCAGCGAGGCCACGGTGTACATCACGAAGAAGTTGGCGTGCAGCGAGCCCCAGTCGACCTTGCGCAGCGAGGTGATGCGCGCGTCGTTCTGCATGCCGCCGATGTCGAAGCGCAAGGTGTCGCCCAGCTTCAGGCCCAGCGTCTCGGCCAGGCCTTCTTCCACGCTCACCTCGTTCTTCGCCTCGGGCGTCCAGGCGCCGGCCGTGACGCTGTTGTGCGCGGGCGCCTCGGTGCTGTTGCTCAGGTTGAACTCGCGGTCCACCAGGCGCTTGGCGCGGTCCTCGGTGTAGTCGTCGGGCGTCACGGGCTTGTCGTTGATCGCCACCAGCCGGCCGCGGATCATCGGGTACCAGTCGAACTTGGCGACGCCCGCGTCGCGCAGCGTCTTCTGGAACGCCTCGCTCTGCTCGGGCATCACGTTGATGACGAAGCGGTTGGGCGCATCGGGCGGCGTGGCCTTGCGCCAGCTCGCCACGAGGTCGGTGCGCAGCAGCACGAGCAGCACCAGCGCCAGCAGGCCCACGGCCAGTGCGCTGACCTGCACCACGGCGTAGGCCGGGCGCGCCGAGATCTGCCGCGTGGCCAGCACCAGCCAGCGCGGCGCGGTGGTCTCGCTGACGCTGCGGCGCAGCACCTTCACGGCGAGCCAGCTCAGCAGCGCGAACACGGCCACGGCACCGGCAAAGCCGCCGACCGCAATGAGGCCCAGCTTGAGGTCGCTGCTGGCCGCCATCAGCAGCGCCGCGAAGCCCGCCACGCCGATGCCGAGCACGGCGAGCGATGCGGGCTTGAGCCCGCCCACGTCGCGCCGGATCACGCGCAGCGGCGGCACGCGCGCCAGTTGCAGCACCGGCGGCAGGCCGAAGGCGAACAGCAGCGTGAGCCCCATGCCCAGGCCGAAGGCCACGGGCCACAGCGTGGCGGCGGGCAAGGCGGTCTCGACCAGCCCGGCCAGCAGCAGCACGAAGACATAGTGCACGGCGAAGCCGATGGCCACGCCGATCGCGCTGGCCACGGTGCCGATCACGGCGAACTCGAAGGCATAGGCCGCGGCGATGGTGCGCTGGCTCTGGCCCAGCACGCGCAGCATGGCGCAGTCGTCCAGGTGGCTGGCCGCGAAGCCGCGCGCGGCCAGCGCCACGGCCACGGCCGACAGCAGCGCCGCGAGCAGCGCGACCAGGCTCAGGAATTTCTCGGCGCGGTCGAGTGTCTGACGCATCTCGGGCCGGCCGCCCTCGAAGGAGTCGAGCCGCACGCCGCGCAGCTCGCCCTTCTTGATGGTGGCGTCGGCCCATTCGGTGAAGCGCTTCACGGCGGCGTCGTCGCCCGCCACGGCGTAGCGGTAGCCCACGCGGCTGGCCGGCTGCACGAGGCCGGTGCGCGCCACGTCGGCCTGGTTGAGCATCACGCGCGGCGAAAAACTCATGAAGCCCGCGCCCCGGTCGGGCTCCAGCGTGATCACCCGGCCCACGCGCAGGCCGGTGTCGCCCAGCAGCAGCGTGTCGCCGACCTTCAGGCCCAGCGAGTCGAGCAGCGAGGCATCGACCCAGACCTCGCCCGCCGCCGGCACGTCGCGCGTCACCGCGCCCGCGCCCTCGGCCGTGGTCGCCGTCTGCAGGTTGCCGCGCAGCGGGTAGCCCGGCGTCACGGCCTTCAGGGCCACGAGCTTGCTGGCGCCGCCCTGGGCATCCTCGGCCCGCGCCATGGTGGGAAAGCCGAAGGTGCCGGTGCCCGCAAGGCCCAGCGACTTCGCCTGTGCGATGAAAGTTTCGGGCGTCGGGTTGTCGCTCACGACCACCGCGTCGCCGCCCAGCAGCTGGCGCGCGTCGCGCTGCAGCCCGCCCTGCAATCGGTCGGCGAAGAAGCCGACCGCCGTGAGCGCGGCCACGGCCAGCACCACGGCCACGATCAAGAGGCGCAGCTCGCCGGCGCGCAGGTCGCGCCAGAGCGTGCGCCAGCCAAGGCGAAGGGAAGCGTTCATGGCGCGAACGATAGCCGACGCCTACCGGCACCGGCGGACTCAAGGGTTATTGGAAAGGGCCGCGTGGTGTTGCCCGCTGCGCGGACCTGTCGCACGATACGAAAAAGAAACGAAGGAGCGCTTGTCGATGACGACCCCACCCGCCCGGCGGCGCCCCGGCTCAGGGCAGCACGACGAGACCCGGCGCACCAGCTTCCACGCGGCCGATGACCGCCGCCTGCCCGAAGCCTTCGTTGCGGAAGATCTCCAGCACCGCCTCGACCGCCTCGGGCGCGCAGCTCACGAGCAGGCCGCCCGAGGTCTGCGGGTCGGTCATGAGCGCCTGCGCGGTGGCCGGCAGGCCCTCGTGCAGTTGCACATCAGCGCCGTAACCCGCCCAGTTGCGGCCCGACGCGCCGGTGACCAGCCCGCCGCCGGCCATGGCGATCACGTTGTCGAGCAGCGGCACGCGCGACCATTCGACCACCGCCGCGAGCCCCGCGCCGCGCGCGAGCTCGAGCGCGTGGCCGGCCAGGCCGAAGCCGGTGACGTCGGTCAGCGCATGCACGCCGTCGAGCGCCGACAGCGCGATGCCAGGCGTGTTGAGCTTGGTCGTGTTCTCGATCAGCTGGCGGTAGCCGGCCTCGGACAGCTGCTGCTTCTTGAGCGCCGCCGACAGCACGCCCACGCCCAGCGGCTTGCCCAGCACCAGCACGTCGCCGGCCTGCGCATCGGCGTTGCGCCGCACGCGCTTGGGGTGCACCAGCCCCATCGCGACCAGCCCGTAGATCGGCTCGACCGAATCGATGGTGTGGCCGCCCGCAATGGGAATGCCGGCCGCGCGGCACACGTCCTGCCCGCCGCGCACGATCTCGGCGATGACTTCCACCGGCAGCTGGTTGATCGGCATGGCGACCAGCGCCAGCGCCATGATCGGGCGCCCGCCCATCGCGTAGACGTCGCTGATCGCGTTGGTCGCGGCGATGCGGCCGAACTCGTAGGGGTCGTCCACGATGGGCATGAAGAAATCGGTGGTGGCGATCAGCGCCTGCTCGTCGTTGAGCCGGTAGACTGCCGCGTCGTCGGCGGTCTCGATGCCGACCATGAGCTCGGGCGGAATCAGCCCGCCCGCATGGTTCTTGAGGATCTGCGACAGCACGCCCGGCGCGATCTTGCAGCCGCAGCCGCCCCCATGCGAGAAGCTGGTGAGCCGCAGCGGCGCCAACGGATTCAGGAGCTTGGAAGGTGCGGCTTCGATCATGGCAGCGGGTCGGTCGAATGGAACAAGCCGCGATTATCGAAGCCTGCACCGCCGTCTGCCCACGTGCCCCGACACACCCTTTTCTTTTTCCACTGAACGCGTCATCACACCATGCAAACGAAACAAACCGTGTCCCGGCTCGCCCTCGCGCTGGCCCTGTCCCTCACCGCCGTGGGCGCCTTCGCCCAGGGCGTGCTGCGCGTGTCGGCCATTCCCGACGAGGCGCCCACCGAGCTGCAGCGCAAGTTCACGCCGCTGGGCGACTACCTGAAGAAGGAAACCGGCATGGACGTGCAGTTCACGCCCGTGACCGACTACGCCGCCGTGGTCGAGGGCCTGGCGACGAACAAGATCGACCTGGCGTGGCTGGGCGGCTTCACCTTCGTGCAGGCGCGCATCCGCACCAACGGCGGCGCGGTGCCGATCGTGCAGCGCGCGGAAGACGAGGTGTTCACCAGCAAGTTCATCGTGCCGATCGACAGCCCCGCCAAGACCCTGGCCGACCTGAAGGGCAAGACCTTCGCCTTCGGCGCGCCCTCGTCCACCTCGGGCAGCCTGATGCCGCGCTACTTCCTGCTGCAGGCCGGCATCAACCCCGAGAAGGACTTCAAGACGGTCGCGTTCTCGGGCGCGCACGACGCCACCGTGGCCTTCGTGGCGGCCTCGCGCGCCGAAGCGGGCGTGCTCAACGCCTCGGTGTGGGACAAGCTGGTCGAGGCCAAGAACCCCAACGCCGCCAAGGTGCGCGTGCTGGCCACCACGCCGACCTACTACGACTACAACTGGACCGTGCGCCCGGGCCTGGACGCCGCCGTGACGAAGAAGCTGACCGACGCCTTCCTGAAGCTGGACCCGGCCAACCCGGCGCACAAGGAGATCATGGCGCTGCAGCGCGCGAGCAAGTTCATTCCCACCAAGTCGTCGAACTACGACGGCATCGAGACGGCGGGCAAGTCGGCCGGCCTCATCAAGTGAGCGGAATGCGCGGATGAGTTTTTCGCTCGACAGCGCGGGCGTGGTGCACCCCAACGGCCAGCGCGCGCTGGCCGGCGTGACGCTGGCCGCGCGCGACGGCGAGCGCATCGCCGTCATCGGGCCCTCGGGCGCGGGCAAGACCACGCTGCTGCGCGTGCTCGGCGCGGCGCTGCGGCCCGGCGAAGGCCAGGTGCAGGCGCTGGGCCAGCACCCGTGGCGGCTGCCGGCGCGTGCGCTCAAGCCGCTGCGCGCGCGCATCGGCACCGTGCACCAGGCGCCGCCGATCGCGCCGCGCCTGCGCGTGGTCACGGCCGTGCTCGCGGGCCGGCTCGGCCAGTGGTCGACGGCGCGTGCGCTGGGCTCGCTTTTCTATCCGTCCGACATCGCGGGCGCGCACGCGGCGCTCGCCCGGCTCGCGCTCGAAGACCGGCTGTTCGACCGCTGCGACCGCCTCTCGGGCGGCCAGCTGCAGCGCGTGGGCATCGCGCGCGTGCTGTACCAGCGCCCCGCGCTGCTGCTGGCGGACGAGCCGGTGTCGGCGCTCGACCCCACGCTGGCGCACGCGGCCGTGGGCCAGCTGGTGGCGCAGAGCGAATCGACCGGCGCCACGCTGGTCGCGTCGCTGCACGCGGTCGACCTGGCGCTGCGCTGGTTTCCGCGCATCGTGGGCATGCGCGACGGGCAGGTCGCCTTCGACCTGCCGGCCGCCGAGGTGACGCCGGCGCTGCTCGAGGCGCTCTATGCGAGCGAAGGCGGTGTGGCGACGCAAGGGCCGCTGCCGGTCGCACCGGTGGCCGGCACCGCCGAGCCAGCCTTCAATCGGCCGGACTGCCCGTGACGGCAACACTCGCCCGCCCCGCCCTGCGCGATCCGCACGCGGGCCGCCGGCTGGCCGGCTGGCTCGCGGCGCTGGTCATCGCGTGGCCGGTGCTCGCGCTCTCCGAATTCAAGCCCTGGGCGCTGTTCGGCAGCGGCAACCTCGCGGTCATCGGCGGCTTTCTTGCGGGCTTCTTTCCGCCCGACAGCTCGCCCGCCTTTCTCGCGCTGCTCGCCAAGGCCACGCTCGAGACGCTGGCCATGGCCACGGCCGGCACGGCCATGGCGCTGCTGATCGGCGCGCCGCTGGGCTTCGTGACCACGCGCGCGCTCTCCATCTCCCGCATCGGGCCCGGCCCCGGCCGCGTGCAGGCCGGCATCGTCCGGCAGGCGGCGCGCTGGCTGCTGATGGTGCTGCGCGCCATCCCCGAGATCGTGTGGGCGCTGCTGTTCGTGCGCGCGCTCGGGCTCGGCCCGGCGGCCGGCGTGCTGGCGCTGGCCATCACCTACGGCGGCATGCTCGGCAAGGTCTACGCCGAGATCCTCGAATCGACCGACACGCGCCCCGCGCGCGCCCTGCTCGAAAGCGGCAGCGGCCGGCTCGCGGCGCTGTGCTACGGCCTGCTGCCGCACACGGCGCAGGAGCTGGCCTCGTACACCGTGTACCGCTGGGAATGCGCGGTGCGCGCCTCGGTGGTGATGGGCTTCGTGGGCGCGGGCGGCCTCGGGCAGCTGATGGACCAGTCGATGAAGATGCTCAACGGCGGCGAGGCCAGCAGCATCCTGCTGGTGTTCCTCGCGCTCGTGCTGCTGGCCGACATGCTGAGCAACGCGCTGCGAAAGCTCCTGGCATGACGACGCTGCCGCCGCGCCCTCCTTTGTGCCTGCGCTGCTGGCTCGCCGTGGCGCTGATCGCCGCGGCCGTGGTCGCGAGCTTCGTCTACCTGGGCATCGACTACGGCGCGCTGGGCTCGGCCGAATCGCTCCGGCTCATGGGCAAGTTCATCGCCGAGTTCTTCCCGCCCGACGTGTCGCCCGAGTTCCTCGCCAAGGTCGGCCACGGCGCGCTGCAGACGCTGGCCGTGTCGGCGCTGGGCACCGTGCTGGCCGCCGTGGCGGGCGCCGTGCTCGCGCTGCCGGCGTCGGGGCGCATCGGCGGGCCGCTGCGCCATGGCGCGCGCTTCGTGCTCAACTTCCTGCGCAGCGTGCCCGAGCTGGTCTGGGCCGCGCTGATGGTGCTGGCCGCCGGCATCGGGCCGTTCGCGGGTGCGCTGGCGCTGTCGCTGCACACGACCGGCGTGCTCGGCCGTCTCTTTGCCGAAGCGCTGGAGAACGCACCACGCGAGCCCGAGCAGGCGCTGGCGCTCTCGGGCGCCGGTCCGGTCACCGCCTTCAGCTACGCCAGCCTGCCGATCGTGCTGCCGCAGTGGGTGGCCTACACGCTCTACCGCTGGGAAATGAACATCCGCATGGCGGCCGTGCTGGGCTTCGTGGGCGGCGGCGGGCTGGGGCAGCTGCTGTACTTCCACCTGTCGATCTTCCAGCAGCAGCAGGCGATGACGGTGCTGATCGCGATGTTCGTGCTGGTCACCTTTGTCGACTTGGCGAGCGCTCGCTTGCGAAAAGGCCTAGGTCCCGCCTACGCCTGAGTGGCCGACAATGGCGGCATGAGGTCCCTTCAGCCATGAGTCATCGCCAGCCCGTCCGGGTGGCGGACCGCCACGCCTTCGATTCGATCATCGACGCCCGCTCGCCCGCCGAGTTCGCGCTCGACCACATCCCCGGCGCCATCAACTGCCCCGTGCTCAACGACGAAGAGCGCCACATCGTCGGCACGGTCTACGTGCAGACCGGCGCCTTCGAGGCCCGCCGCATCGGCGGTGCGATGGTGGCGGCCAACATCGCGACGCACCTGCGCGACACGCTGGCCGACCGGCCCGAGAAGTGGAAGCCGCTGGTCTACTGCTGGCGCGGTGGCATGCGCAGCGGCTCGATGGTCACGTGGCTGCGGCTCGTGGGCTGGGACGCGCAGCAGCTCGCGGGCGGCTACAAGAGCTTTCGCCGGCACGTGATCTCGCAGCTCGACGCGCTGACGCCGCAACTCGACCTGCGCGTGGTCTGCGGCGCCACCGGCAGCGCCAAGACGCGCGTGCTGCTCGCGCTGGCCGAACGCGGCGCGCAGGTGCTCGACCTGGAGGCCTTCGCCAACCACAAGGGCTCGCTGCTCGGCGCGCTGCCGGGCGTGGCGCAGCCTTCGCAAAAACACTTCGAGACGCGCATCGCGACCGTGCTCGAAGCCATCGACCTCTCGCGCCCGCTGTATGTCGAGGGCGAGAGCGTGCGCATCGGGCGGCTGTCGCTGCCGCTGTCGCTCGTGGCGCAGATGCGCGCCGCGCCGTGCATCGAGGTGGAGGCCACGCCCGAGGCGCGGCTGGCCTACCTGCTGCGCGACTACGCCTACCTGGGCGACGACCGCGCGGCGCTCGCCGAGAAGATGGGCGTGCTCAAGGAACTGCAGGGCAAGGAAACGGTGACGCGCTGGCAGCAGTGGGCCCACGAGGCCGACCTGCCGCATCTGTTCGCCGAACTCATGTCCTTGCACTACGACCCGCACTACCAGAAGTCGCAGGAGACGCACTTTCGCGCGTGGGCAAAACGCCAGCGCGTGGGCGCGACCGACCTCTCGGATCAGGGCATCGAGGCCGTGGCCGACGCGGTGCTGGCGCTCGGCGCACCGAGCCCGTCGGCGTAAAGCACGCCGCGCGGCGCGCGGCACAGCCCCCAGAAGCGCAGGCCGCTGAGCTCGGCCATGCGCACGCCCATCGCGGTCGGCGCCGAGATGGTCGCCATCGCCGCAATGCCCAGGCGCGCGCACTTGCGCACCAGCTCGTGGCTGCCGCGGCTGGACATCAGCACGAAGCCGGGCTCCTGCAGCCGATTCGCACGCGCCAGCGCGCCGAGCAGCTTGTCGAGCGCGTTGTGGCGACCCACGTCTTCCATCAGGTCGGTGAGTTCGCCGTCCACCGTGGCCCAGGCCGCTGCGTGGATCGCACCGGCTTCGGCGTTGAGCACCTGGCGCGGCGGCATGGCGGCGAAGGCGCGCAGCACGGTGGCGAGGTCGATGCGTTCGATCCAGTCGCGCGGCGGCACGCGCTGCGGCGACAGGTCGAGCCCCGCGAAGCTTTCGACGCCGCACACGCCGCAGCCGGTGCGGCCCGCGAGGCTGCGGCGCCGGTCCTTCAGGCGTTCGAAGCTGCGCGTGGACACTTCGAGCTGCACCTCGATGCCGGGCATGCCCTCGGGCAGGCCCGCATCGAGGGCCTCGACCGTTCGCACGTCGATGCCGCGGCAATCGGCGGCGCTGTCGAGGATGCCTTCGCTGAGCGCAAAGCCCAGCGCGAAGGCTTCGAGGTCTTGCGGCGTGGCCATCATCACCGCGTGCGAGACGCCGTTGAACACCAGCGCCACCGGCACCTCGGCGGCCAGCGTGTCGTCGCGCACCACGCCTTCGGGCGCGAGGCCGCGCTCGCCGAAGACGTGCACGGCATGCCGTGCGAGGGGCGGCAGGGCGTCGGGTTCGGGGGTGTCTGTCATGGCCGCGGCCATTGTCCGCTCAGCCGCGGTTTTCGTCAGCCGGCAGGCTGTCGACCACCGCACGTCCGGCGTCCGTGAGGTGCGCGACCCAGCGATCGTCCAGCTGCACCACGCGCACCCAGCCCGGTCCGCGCACGCCGCCCAGCGCGGCATCGCCCATCAGCGTGAGCTGGCGCATGACCACGCTCGCGCCCTGCCCCAGCCGCTTGCCCAGGCGCGGCAGCGACATGCCGCCCTCGCCCGGGGCTTCGGCGAGCGCGCGCAGGATCGCAATGGAGAAAGCGTCGGCGTCGAACCCGGAATCGCTCATGCCGCCACGGCGTCGGCCTCCGCCGCGACCGGCGCCACATGCAGCGACAGCACCACGGGGATCGACTTGGAGGTCGGCGTGCCCGCGTTCTCGGCCACCGACGACAGCGGCACCAACGGGTTCGTCTCGGGGTAGTAGGCCGCGAGGTTGCCGCGCGGGATGTCGTAGGCCACCAGCTTGAAGCGATCCGCACGCCGCTCCTGCCCGTCGCTCCACACCGTCTGGATGTCGACCCAGTCGCCGTCCTTCATGCCGAGCTGGCGGATGTCGTCGGTGTGGATGAACACCACGCGGCGCTGGCCGAACACGCCGCGGTAGCGGTCGTCCATGCCGTAGATGGTGGTGTTGTACTGGTCGTGCGAACGCGTGGTGAGCAGCGTGAACACCAGCGTGTCGCGCTGCGACGCAAAGCGCGCGCGGGCCCGATGCGCGTGCGTGTCCAGCGGCACGGCGTGCGTGAAGAACACGGCCTTCTTCGACGCGGTGGCCCACACGCGCTCGCTCGCCGTGTTGCGCAGGCGGAAGCCACCCGGATGCGCCACGCGCGCATTGAAGTCCTTGAAGTCGTCGAACACGGCTTCGATCTTGTCGCGGATGCGGGCGTAGTCTTCGACAAGCCAGAGCCACGGCGTCTTGCTGCGCGCGCCGATGGTGGCTGCAGCCAGGCGCGCCACGATGGCCGGCTCGGACAACAAGAGTTCCGACGCGGGCGGGTTGATGCCCATCGAGATGTGGACCATGCTCATCGAGTCTTCGACCGTCACGCCCTGCGGGCCGTTCGCCTGCATGTCGATCTCGGTGCGGCCCAGGCACGGCAGGATGAGCGCCTCGCGCCCGTGGATGATGTGGCTGCGGTTGAGCTTGGTGGTCACGTGCACCGTGAGGTCGCACTGCTGCAGCGCCTTCCAGGTCTGGTAGGTGTCGGGCGTGGCGGCCGCGAAGTTGCCGCCCAGCGCGAAGAACACCTTGCCCTTGCCGTCGAGCATGAGCTGGATCGCCTCGACCGTGTCCACGCCGTTCTGGCGCGGCGGCTCGAAGCCGAACACCTGCTGCAGCCGGTCGAGCAGCGCGGCCGGCGGCTTTTCCCAGATGCCCATGGTGCGGTCGCCCTGCACGTTGCTGTGGCCGCGCACCGGGCAGGCGCCCGCGCCTTCGCGGCCCATGTGGCCGCACAGCATGAGCCAGTTGCCGATCATCTGGATCGTGGCCACCGAATGCTGGTGCTGCGTGATGCCCATGCCCCAGCAGGCGATGACGCGCTTCGCGCCCAGGTACACGTCGGCCGCCGCGCGCATCTGCGCTTCGCTCAGGCCCGACTCCTGCGCCAGCAGCGGCCACGATTCGGCGCGCAGGTCACCGGCCAGCGCCTCGAAACCCTGGGTGTGCTCGGCGATGAATGCGTGGTCGAGCACCGGAGGCTCGCCGCGCGCCACCGCCGCGTCTTCGCGTTCGATGACGTGCTTCATCATCCCCTTCACCGCCGCGAAGTCGCCGCCCACGCGCAGCTGGAAGTAGTGCGTGCTGATCGGCGTGGAGCCCAGCGTGGCCATCTCCAGCTTGTCCTGCGGATCGGCAAAGCGCTCCAGCCCGCGCTCGCGCAGCGGGTTGAAGCTCACGATGCGCGCGCCGCGCTTGGAGGCCGCGCGCAGCTCGCCGAGCATGCGCGGGTGGTTGGTGCCCGGGTTCTGGCCGAAGATGAAGATCGCGTCGGCCTTCTCGAAGTCTTCCAGCGTGACCGTGCCCTTGCCCACGCCCAGTTGCGGGCGCATGCCGCTGCCGCTGGGCTCGTGGCACATGTTCGAGCAGTCGGGAAAGTTGTTGGTGCCGTACTCGCGCACGAACAGCTGGTACAGGAAGGCCGCCTCGTTGCTCGCGCGGCCCGAGGTGTAGAAGATGGCCTGGTTCGGGTCGGGCAGCGCGTTCAGGTGCTGCGCAATGCGCGCGAAGGCGTCATCCCAGTCGATGGGCACGTACCTGTCGCTGGCCGCGTCGTAGGCCATGGGGTGCGTGAGGCGGCCCTGGTCTTCGAGCCAGAAGTCGCTTTGCTGGGCCAGCTCGGCCACGGTGTGTTTGGCAAACAGTTCCGGGCCCGCGCGGCGCGCGGTGGCCTCGGCGGCCACGGCCTTCACGCCGTTCTCGCAGAACTCGAAGGTCGAGGCATGGTTGCGGTCGGGCCAGGCGCAGCCGGGGCAGTCGAAGCCGTCGGGCTGGTTGGCCGAGAGCAGCGTCTTCGCGCCCTTGACCGGAATGTCCTGCCGCAGCAGCGCATTCGTCACGCTGCGCAACGCGCCCCAGCCACCGGCGGGGCCCTTGTAAAACTCGATCTTCTGCTCGCTCATGGCGGCAGTGTTGGCCTGCGGGGGCGTGGCGTCAAATTGAATCGGGACATGCGGCGATTCAAAATGAAAATGACGGGGGAGGAAAGGCGCTCAGGCCTCGCGCGCACCGCCCATCAGCAAACCCCTCAGCTTGCTGCGCAGCGGCGTCTCCTCCACCTCCTGCACCCCGGCAATCTCCCGCAGCGCAAAGTCGCGGCTGTCGGCGTTGTGCAGGTCGATCTCGCGCACCACCTGCCCGTCCTTGTAGACAAAAGCCACGTCGGCCAGGGCGAGCACGTCCTCGATGTCGTGCGTGATCATCAGGACCGGAATTCCCCATTGCTTGCGCACCTGCGCCAGCTCGTTGCGCAGCTCGGCGCGCAGCATGGGGTTGAGCGCGGCAAAGGGTTCGTCGAGCAGCAGCACCTGCGGTTCGCAAGCCAGCGCGCGCGCCAGGGCCACGCGCTGCTGCTGGCCGCCCGAGAGTTTCTGCGGCCGGCTGTCGGCCAGCGCGGCGAGGCCGAAGCTGGCCAGCAGCGCCTGCACGCGCTCGGCGTCGCGGGCCGGCAGCGTGCGGCGGTGCCACGCGGTGAGCCCGAACGCCACGTTCTCGCGCACCGTGAGGTGCGGGAACAGCGCGTAGTTCTGGAACAGGTAGCCGATGCGGCGCGCCGGCGCGGGCACGTCGATGCGCTGCGCCGCGTCGTACAGCGTGCGGCCATCGAGCCGCACATGGCCCGCCGACGGATGCAGCAGGCCGGCGATGGCCTGCAGGGTGAGCGACTTGCCGGCCCCCGAGGGGCCGTAGAGCGCGGCGAAGGGAACGTCGGTCTGGAAGCGCACGGCGAGGTCGAAGCGCCGGGCCCCGTCCTTCACCGTGAGCTGCAGATCGACATCGATCATGGCTTGCCGAAGCCGTAGCGCGCGAGCACTTCCTGGGCCGCAGGCGTCGACAGGAAGGCGATGAAGTCGCCGGCCAGCGCCTTCTGCTTGCTCTCGGCCACGACGGCGATGGGGTAGGTCACGGGCGTGTGGCCGGTGGGCGTGAAGGCGACCTTGACCTTGTCGCCGGCCACGGCCGCGTCGGTGCGGTAGACAAAGCCGGCCTCGACCTCGCCACGGCTCACGTAGTCGAGCACCTGGCGCACGCTGTCGGCCTGCACGAACTTGGGTTCGAGCGCGGTCCAGAGCTTGGCGTTGTCCAGCACCTGCTTGGTGTAGCGGCCGACCGGCACGGTGGCGGTCTTGCCGACGGCGATCTTCTTCACGTTCGCACCGCTCAGGTCCTGCAGCGACTTCAGGCCGACGGCGCCCTGCGCGGGTTCGACCAGCACGAGGCTGTTGGTGACGAAGTCCTTGCGGGTGGCGGTGTCGATGAGCTTCTGGTCGTTGCCGCGGTTCATGGTTTCCTGGTCGGCGCTGGCGAACACGTCGACCGGCGCGCCCTGCCCGATCTGCTGCAGCAGCACGCCCGAGGCGGCGAAGTTGAAGCGCACGGTGCTGCCCGCCTTGGCGGCTTCGAACTTGGGACCGATTTCCTTGAACGCGTCGGTCAGGCTCGCGGCGGCGGACACGGTGATCTGCTGCGCAGCGGCCGCAAGCGGCAGGGCCAGGGCGAGCACGACGGACAAAAGACGCAACGGACGCATGGGCACAGTCTCCTGGAAAAAGGGGGAATCAACGAAGCGAAAAGAAACGGTTCGACACGACCAGCACGGCAATCGACAGCACCGACGTGACGACCACCAGCAGCAGCGCCAGGTCGTCGTGGCCGGCCTGCACGGCGTCGTAGATGGCCATCGACAGGGTCTGGGTCTGCTTGGGAATGGAGCCGGCCACCATCAGCGAGGCGCCGAACTCGCCCATGGCGCGCGCGAACGCGAGCAGCGTGCCGGCCAGGATGCCGGGCCAGGCCAGCGGCAGCGTGACGCGCAAGAACACCGAGAACGGCGACTGGCGCAAGGTGCTCGCAGCGGCTTCGAGCGAGCGATCGACGTTCGAGAAGGCCGCGCTGGCCGACTTGAGCACCAGCGGCAGCGCCACCACGGCCGATGCCACCACGGCGCCGTGCCAGCTGAAGATGATGGTGTAGTCGAAGTGCTCGCGCAGCCAGGCGCCGAGCGGGCTGCGGCGCCCCGCCGCCACCAGGATGGCGTAGCCGATCACCGTGGGCGGCAGCACCAGCGGCAGCATGAACACGGCCTCGAGCACGCCCGAGCCGACGAACTGCTTGCGCGCGAACACCCAGCCCAGCGCCACGCCCGCGACCAGCGCCAACAGCGTCGCAACCGCCGCGACCTGCAGCGACAGGACCAGCGGAGACCAGTCGGTGGTGGCGATGAGCGAAGCAGTCGTCGTGTTCATTTGAATACGGCGAGATTGTTACACGCGCCGTCCTTTTCATTCATACGGGGATGCGCGAATGCGCCTGTCTTCATATACTGGCGAATACAGCGTTGGAGAATTTTCCCATCCGCCCATGCGTCCTTCCATTCACGACACCGTTGTCCGCTCGACCTCCGGCAGGCCCGAGCTTCGCCATGTGACGCAGGTGCACGAATGGCGCATCGAGCGCACGCTGGACGCCGGCGGCTTGGTGCTATCGATCATCGCGCCAGGCGGCGAGAGCCAGTCGTTCCTGGTGGCGCCGGGCGACGCGCAGGACATCGGCGAGGTGCTGCGCCGCAGCGCCGCATGGACCGAGCGGCGCGGGCAATGACAGCGATGTGGCGCCACATGACGGGTGCGGAACGCATCCTCGAAGTCCTGCTGACGCGGCGCTCGGTGTCGCCGCGGCGGCTGCAATCGCCCGGCCCGAACCCCGACGAACTCGACGCCATCCTTCAGGCCGGCCTGCGCGCGCCCGACCACGGCGGGCTGCATCCGTGGCGCGTGATCGAGTTCCGCCCGCAGAACCGCGAGGCGCTGGCCTGGTGCTTCGAACAGGAAAAGCTGCGCCGCGATCCGCTCGCCAGCCCCACCGACCTGCGGCGCGCCCGCGAGCACGCCACGCGCCCGCCGCTGCTGCTGGGCTTCGTGGTGTCGCCGCGCGAGCGCAGCAAGATTCCCGCGCGCGAGCAGTGGCTGGGCGCCGGCGCGGCGCTGGGCAACCTGCTTGCGGCCGCGCACCAGCTGGGCTACGGCGCCATCGTGCTGAGCGGCGAACGCTGCTTCGACGAGACGCTGGTGCGCCAGGTCGGCGTGCAGCCGGGCGAGTACCTGGCGGGTTTCATCAGCATGGGCACGATCCGCGAGGCGCCGCCGCAGGCGCGCGAGACGCTGTCGCAGGACGTGTGGTCGTGCTGGCAGGGCGACCTGCTGCCGGGCGCGGCCGGCGATGCGTCAGGCGATGGCGATCAATCCATCCGGCCGTCGGAGCGCGTGCGCGGCAGCTGATCGAGCCGCGCGCCGAACCAGCCCACGCGCTCGGTCTCGCGCACGTCGAAGCGCGGCACGTAGGGCTTGATGTCCAGCACGGGCGTGCCGTCGATCATGTCGTTGCCGCTGAAATGCAGCGTCGTGCCCTCCACCGCCGTGAGCCGCACGATCGACAGGCCCAGCCGGTTCGGCCGCGCGGGCGCGCGCGTGGCGAACACGCCGTGCGTGGCATCGTCGAGAAAGGGCACCACCTCGAGCCGTTCGTGCGCGCAGCGGTGCAGGTGCGTCACGAGGATCAGGTAGTCGAAGCCTTCGATGTCGCGCAGCCCCGGCGCGAACTCGGCGAATACCTCGAGGTGCCCCACTTCGTCGGGCGCGCCGGCCGTCTGGATGGGCATGCCCGAGGTCTCCGTGAAGCGGCTGCGCACGATGCCGACCGGGCGGCAGACGACAGGGTCGATGTCGGCGGCGTTCATGGCGCGAGCAGCCGTGTGAGCGCCCGGACGTCGGCCGCCGTCGCGAGGCGCGCGGCGTTCTCGATGGCGCGGTAGCGCTTCACGATGTCCTCGCCCACGGGCGTGAGCGCCGTGCCGCCGCCGCGCGAGCCGCCGGCGGCGGTGTTCACTGCGGGCGAGGCCAGCGTCTGGTTCATCTCGTCGATCAGCATCCACGCGCGGCGGTACGACATGCCGAGCAGGCGGGCCGCCGCCGAGATCGAACCGGTCTCGGCCACGGCTTCGAGCACGGCGATCTTGCCGGGGCCGATGGCGATGGTGTCGTCCCGGTAGATGCGCAGGCGGAACTGGGCTTTGGATTTCATGGTGGCGCGAAGGGTAAACCATCCAGGTGCCGTCGGCACCCGTGGGCCGGGGCTACGCGGCGTCGAGCGCGCCGCTGTGCTGACGCGCCTGCGCCTGCCACTCGGGCGTCTGCAGGAAGGCCAGCGCCGCATCGAGCGCCCGCGCGGGCCGCACGCCCTCCTGCGTCATGAAGCCGATGGGCGTGCGCACCTCGGGCGCCACCAGCGGCAGCGCCTCCAGTTCACGGTGGCTGCGCACGGCCGCGACCATGGCGCCGGGCAGCACGCTGCTGACGGTGCCCGCGCTCACGGCCAGCGCGAGCGTGAGCACCGAGTTGGTCTCGATGGCCGGCGCCACCGCGGCCACGCCAGCCTCGCGCAGGGCCTGGTCGATGATGGCGCGGTTGTGCATGTCGGGCGTGAGCAGGCACAGCGGCAGCGTGCCGGCCTCGGCCCAGGCGATGGGACGACCGATGCGCAGCCGGTCGGCCGAGGGTTTCTTCGCGCGCCGCAGCAGGAAGTAGTGCTCGATGCTCTGCGGCCAGGCCTTGAGCTTGACGCCCGGCAGGTGCATGCGCTCGGTGTAGCCCAGCGCGAGGTCGACCGAGAGGTTTTCCAGGCCCGTTTCCAGCTCCTGCGAACTCATGGAAAGCACGGCCGGCACGATGCCCGGATGGCGCTGCTGCAGCATCGCGGCAAAGCGCGACAGCATCGGGATCGCGGTGGGCACGGCGGCCATGCGCAGCCTTCCGCGCGGGTCGCCGGCCTCGCTGCGCAGTTCCTGCAGCAGCACCTCGTTGTCGCGCAGCATGCGCTGCGCCGTGGCCAGCACGCGCTCGCCTTCGTGCGTGAGGCCCACGTACACGCGGGAGCGCTTGACGATGACGACGCCGAACTCGCCTTCCAGCGCGCGCAGCGCATTGGACAAGGCCGGCTGCGTGATGTGGCAGGCCTGCGCGGCGCGGCCGAAATGCTTGTGCTCGCTGAGTGCGACGAGGTAGCGCATCGAGGCGAGCAGGTTCATTGCGTGCGTCCTTTTTCTTCTTGCGGGCTCGCGTCCGGGGCGCCTGCACAGGCCCTCGCCCTGCCCCGCCTGTGCCTCAGGTGTTCTTGCTGATCGAGATCGTCGGGAACTTCGCCGAGAAGTCCTTCGCCTTCTCCGCGATCCCCACCGCCACGCTGCGCGCCACGGCCTTGTAGAGCCCGGCCACCTCGCCGTCGGGGTCGGACACCACCGTGGGCGCCCCGCTGTCCGCCTGCAGGCGGATGTTGATGTCCAGCGGCAGCGCGCCCAGGTAGGCCATCTGGTACTCGGCCGCCATCTTCTTGCCGCCGTCGGCGCCGAAGATGTGCTCGGCATGGCCGCAGTTGGAGCAGATGTGCACCGCCATGTTCTCCACGATGCCCAGGATCGGCACGCCGACCTTCTCGAACATCTGGATGCCCTTGCGCGCGTCGAGCAGCGCAATGTCCTGCGGCGTGGTGACGATCACCGCGCCCGTCATCGGCACGCGCTGGCTCAGCGTGAGCTGGATGTCGCCGGTGCCCGGCGGCATGTCGACGATCAGGTAGTCGAGGTCTTTCCAGTTGGTCTGGCGCAGCAGCTGCTCGAGCGCCTGCGTGGCCATGGGGCCGCGCCAGATCATGGCCTGGTCGGCGTCGACCAGGAAGCCGATCGACATCACCTGCACGCCATGGCGCTCCTTGGGCTCCATGTTCTTGCCGTCGATGCTCTCGGGGCGCCCGTCCAGGCCCATCATCATGGGCTGGCTCGGGCCGTAGATGTCGGCGTCGAGCAGGCCCACGCTGGCGCCCTCGGCGGCCAGCGCCAGCGCCAGGTTGGCGGCCGTGGTGCTCTTGCCCACGCCACCCTTGCCCGAGGCCACGGCCACGATGTTGCGCACGTTGGGCATCAGCTGCACGCCGCGCTGCACCGCATGGCTGATGACCTTGGTGACGATGTTGACCGACACGTTCTCCACGCCCGGCACGGCCTTGGCCGCGGCCACCAGCGACTTGCGGATGGCCGCGTGCTGGCTCTTGGCGGGGTAGCCGAGTTCGAGGTCGAACGAGACATCGCCCTCGGCGATCTGCAGGTTTTTGAGCGAGCGGGTCGCTGCGAATTCTTTGCCGGTGTTAGGGTCCGTGACGCTCTTGAGTGCGTCCATGAGCCCGTCGGGGGTGAGTGCCATTGATCAAACTCCTGAATGGCGGGTAGTCTATTCCGCCCGCCAAGCCCGTACCGGGACGCGCTCATTTCCCGTCCGAAAAACGCCGAAGAAGAAAAGACACCGACGCAATGCCCGAGACAAGCCCCGCCACCGGCCTGCTGCTGACAGGCGGCGGCGCCCGCGCCGCCTACCAGGTCGGCGTGCTCGAAGCCATCGCCGAGATCCGGCGCGACGCCGTGGCGGCGGGTGCGGCCATCGGCGGCGGCAACCCGTTCCAGATCATCACCGGCACCTCGGCCGGCGCCATCAACGCCGCGGCGCTGGCCTGCGGCGCCGACGACTTCGACCGCGTGGTCGCGCACATCGCGCAGGTCTGGGGCGAGTTCCGCGCCGAGCAGATCTACCGCGCCGACTCGCTCTCGGTGCTCGGCAGCGGCGCGCGCTGGCGCATGCTGCTCGGCCTGGGGCGCTTCGCGGCCAACTGGATGCGCATCAAGCCCAAGTCGCTGCTCGACAACACGCCGCTGGCCGGCCTGCTGCAACGCCTGGTGCCGCTGGACCGCCTACCGACGCTCATGCAGCAGGGCCACGTGCAGGCGCTGGCGGTCACGGCCTCGAGCTACAGCTCGGGCGAGCACGTGACCTTCTTCGAGGCGGCCGTGCCGATGGAGCCCTGGGTGCGCTCGCAGCGCCTGTCGGTGCGCGACCGCATCACGCACGCGCACCTGATGGCCTCGTCGGCCATTCCCTTCGTGTTCCCGGCCACCGCGCTGCCGATGCCGCCGGGCCACACCGAGTACTTCGGCGACGGCTCGATGCGCCAGTCGGCGCCCATCGCGGCGGCGATCCACCTGGGCGCACAGCGCATCGTGGTGATCGGCGCGGGCCGCATGCACGAGCCGCGCGACGAGGATGCGCCCAACACCCACAGCGGCTACCCGACCATGGCGCAGATCGCGGGCCATGCGCTGTCGAGCATCTTTCTGGATGCGCTGGCGGTCGACATCGAGCGCCTGCGCCGCATCAACCACACGCTGGGCCTCATTCCCGAAGAGGCGCGCGCAGCCAGCACGCTGCGCCCGCTCGACCTGCTGGTGATCTCGCCGTCGGAGCGCATCGACATGATCGCGGCGCGCCACGTCGACGCGCTGCCGGGCGCCGTGCGGCACCTGCTGGGCGGCTCGAAGGTCGCGGCCGACGTGAAGGGCGGCGCGCTCGCCAGCTACCTGCTGTTCGAGTCGGCCTACACGCGCGAGCTCATGGCGCTGGGGCGCGCGGACGCGATGCGCCAGCGCGACGAGGTGCTGCGGTTCTTCGGGTGGGTGCCGAAGTGACAGCGCACGCGGTCGGCTGAGCTCCTGCCCCTCAGTCCGCCTCGTCCAGCAGCCCCAGCACCACGTCCAGCAGCACGTTCGCGCCGTGCGCCAGGTCGGCGCTCGCCGTGTGCTCCTTCGGGTTGTGGCTGATGCCGCGCACGCTCGGCACGAAGATCATCGCGGCGGGCGCGATGCGCGCCATCATCTGCGCGTCGTGGCCCGCGCCCGAGGTCATGCGGCGGTGGCTCAGGCCGCGGGCGTGCGCGCTGGCCTCGACGAGGCGCACCAGCCGTTCGTCGAACTGCACCGGCTCGAAGCGCGCCAGCGTGCGGGCTTCGATGGTCACGCCTTCGGTTGTTTCGAGCTGCCGCAGATAGTCCGCCAACTCGCCCTCGGCGTCCTTCAGCGTCGCCTCGTCGGTGTGGCGCAGGTCGACCGTGAGCGTGGCACGCGCCGCGATCACGTTGATGAGGTTCGGGTGCAGGTCGATGGCACCGACGGTCGCGACCTGGCTGCCGCCGTAACGGCGCGCCAGCTCGCGCACGAACACCGCGATGGCCGCGGCGCAGTAGCCGGCGTCGTGGCGCAGGTGCATGGGCGTGGTGCCCGCGTGGTTCGACTGGCCGGTGACGACGATCTCCTGCCACGAGATGCCCTGCAGGTCGGCCACAGCGCCGATGGTGACGCCCTCGGCCTCCAGCACCGGGCCCTGCTCGATGTGCAGTTCGACGAACGCGTGCGGCACCAGCGCGCCGCAGGCCATGTCGCCCGCGTAGCCGATGCGCGCGAGCTCGTCGCCCAGCCGTGCGCCGTCGGTGGCGGCAGTGTCGAGCGCCGCCTCGAGCGCCAGGCCGCCCGCGTGCACCAGCGAGCCCATCATGTCGGGCATGAAGCGCACGCCCTCCTCGTTGGTGAACGCGGCGACCACGAAGGGGCGCAGCGTCTGGCGCTGGCGTTCGTTGAGCCAGCGCACCACCTCCAGGCCGGCCAGCACGCCGTAGTTGCCGTCGTAGCGCCCACCCGTGGCGACGGTGTCGATGTGGGAGCCGGTCATCACGGGCTTCGCATCGGGCAGCTGGCCGGGGCGGATGCCGAAGATGTTGCCGATGCGGTCGATGCGCACGGTGAGGCCCAGGTCACGCATCCATTGCACGAGCCGGTCGCGGCCCGCGCGGTCGGCGTCGGTGAGCGCGATGCGGCAGACGCCGCCTTGCGTCGTCGCGCCGATGGCGGCGTGCGCGTCGATGCGCGCCATCAGCGCGGCTTCGACGATGCCTTCGCGCTGCAGCCATTGCGCCTGCGCCGCCACGACTTCTTCGCCCGAGCATCCGGTCAGCGCGCGGTACACGCCGGGCGCGGTCGCGCCTTCTGTGCTGAACAGCAGCACGCGCGAGCTGGCGTCGAGGCCGGCGGCGCGCGCCAGTTCGGGATCGGCCGCGAGCACCTGCAGCGCGGCGAGGCCGGCCGCGCCGGATTCGCCGACCAGCACCGGCAGGTCGCCCGCCTCGCCGGCGGCGAAGGTGCGCATCGCGTGCTCGGCGTCGGCATCGGCGACGGTCATGAAGAGATCGACCGAGGGCTGCAGGAAGCGCCACGCGAGCGGCGAGGTCTCGCCGCAAGCCAACCCCGCCATCACCGAATCGACACTGCCGGTGGCGCGGTCGGGGCGACCGCTTCGCGCGCTCTGCAGCAGGCAGTCGGCCTGCTCGGGCTCGACGACGATCAGCGTCGGCCGCGCGGCGCCGTAGCGCTCCCAGAAATGGCTGGCCACGCCGGCCGCGAGCCCCCCGACGCCGCCCTGCACGATGACGTGGGTGAAGGGGCACGGCGCGCCGGGCGCGGTGTTCTCGAGCAGCTCGTCGACGAGGATGCCGTAGCCCTGCATCACGTCGCGCGGAATCTCTTCGTAGCCTTCGTAGGAGGTGTCGGAGACCACCTCCCAGCCGTTCACCCGGGCCAGGCGCGCGGCCTCCTCGACCGAGGCGTCGTAGTTGCCGGCGATGCGCACGATCTCGGCGCCGAGCGCGGCGATGGGCGCCTCGCGCTCCTCGCTGACCAGCGCGTGCAGCACGATCACGCAGCGGCAGCCCATGCTCTGCGCAGCAGCGGCCAATGCGCGGCCGTGGTTGCCATCGGTCGCGCTGATGACGACGAAGTCGCGCAACGCCTCGGCGTGCCGGCCCGCGAACAGGTCGGCCGGCGTCCAGCCCCGGTCGGGCCAGCGGCGCAGCACGAGGCGCAGCAAGGCCACGGGCGCGCCGAGCACCTTGAAGCTGCCGAGTGCGGAGCGGCGCGATTCATCCTTCACGACGACCTGCGCGATGCCCAGTTGTGCGGCGAGCCGGGGCAGCGGCCAGGCCGGCGTCGGCTGCGGCGAGAGCCGGTCCCAGGTGGACAGCCACTGGCGGCTCTCGCGGCCGCGTGCGATGTTCATGACGGCCTGCAGGGCCGCGTCGTAGCCGCGCCGTTGCGCGTGAGGGTTGGCGAAGAGCATGGGAAGAAAACCGGAAAAGAAGAATGGATCAGGCCGCGGTGCGCACGGGAAGCTGCTGGCGCACGATTTCCGCGAAGTAGCGCGCGCCCGTGGTCAGCACCGCGTCGTTGAAGTCGTAGCGGCCGTTGTGCAGCGGCGTGCCGCCGGGCTCGCCCTCGGCGCCGTTGCCCAGGAAGACGAAGGCGCCCGGCACGGCGCGCAGGAAGGCGCCGAAGTCTTCCGAGATCATCATCGGCGCGACGTTGGCGTCGACCTTCCCGGCGCCCACCACGGCCGTCGCGGCGGCCACCGCGGTCGGCACGCATTCGGCCCAGTTCACGGTGGGCGCGAACTCGTGCGTGTAGCTGAACGTGCACTCCGCGCCGTGCATGCGGCAGATGCCTTCGCTGATCTCGCGCATGCGCGCCTCGAGCATGCGCTGCACGGCCGGGTCGTAGCTGCGCGTGTCGCCCTTGATGACCACGTTCGACGGAATGGCGTTGCGGATGCCGTCGGTGATGAACTCGGTGCACGACACCACGGCCTGCGCGCCGGGGTCGAGCGTGCGCGACACGATGGTCTGCAGCGCCAGCACGATCTGCGCGCCGATCACGATCGGGTCAATGCCCATGTGCGGCCGCGCCGCATGCGTGCCCCGGCCGTGGATGTGGATGACGAAGTTGTCCTCGCTCGCCATCAGGCCGCCCGCGCGCGTGGCGAAGGTGCCGGCGGGCAGGCCGGGCATGTTGTGCAGGCCGTAGATCTCGTCGACCGGGAAGCGTTCGAACAGGCCGTCGTCCATCATGGCGCGGGCGCCGCGGCCATGCTCTTCGGCGGGCTGGAAGATGAAGCGCACGGTGCCGTCGAAATCGCGCCGCTCGCGCAGCAGCTGCGCGGCGCCAAGCACCATCGCCATGTGGCCGTCGTGGCCGCAGGCGTGCATGCGCCCGGGCGTGCCGGAGGCGTAGGGCCGCTCGGTCGCCAGCTCGGTGATGGCCAGCGCGTCCATCTCGGCGCGCAGGCCGATCACGCCGGAGCCGCTGCCGACCGTGAGGCTGGCGACCAGCCCGGTGCCGCCGATGCCGGTGTGCACCTCGAGCCCCAGCGCCCGCAGCGCGTTGGCAATGAAGGCCGCGGTCTTCGCCTCCTCGAAGCCGGTTTCGGGCATCGCATGCAGCTGGTGCCGCCAGCCGGCCAGCTGGTCGCGCAGGGGTTCGTCTGGAAACTTCATGGCGAGATGCTATTGACAACGCAGCGGGACAGGTGCGCAAAATAAGCCGCTGCCACGCAACGTTTTTGCGTGAAGCCCGCCCTTTCTCATGACCCCCCTCGACGCCCTCGACCTGCACCTGCTCGAACTGATCCAGGCCGACAGCCGCCTCTCGCAGGGCGAACTCGGCGAGCGCATCCACCTGTCGACGGCGGCGGTGAACCGCCGGCTCAAGCGCCTGCGCGACGAGGGCGTGATCCAGCGCCACGGCGCCGTGCTGTCGCCGGCCGCGCTCGGGCACCCGCTCACCATCGTGGTCGAGGTCGAGGCCGAAAGCGAGCAGATCGAGCGGCTCGACGCCATGAAGCAAAGCTTTCGCGACTGCCCGCAGGTGCAGCAGTGCTACTACGTGACGGGTGAGTGGGACTTCATCCTCGTGTGCGTGGTGCGCGACATGGCGCAGTACACCGCGCTCACCCGCCAGCTGTTTTTCCAGAGCAACAACGTCAAGCGCTTTCGCACGCTGGTGACGATGGACCCGGTGAAGGTCAGCCTGGATGTGCCGGTGTCGGCGGGGGCGTGAGCGCGCGGGCGCTCGGCGTCACGAGCTCAGACCGAACAGCGCCAGGAGGCCCAGCACGAACCAGCCGGCCTTCTTGGCGCTGTCTGCGCTTTCCTTCGAGATCGGCCACAGCTTGGCGCGGCGCCAGGCCCTGAAGTTGTTGGCCACCGCCAGGCCCACGCCGACCAGCAGCAGCGGCGGCATGTTCCACACGGCAGCGCCGATACCCGACAGCACGATGATCAACAGGCCCGCCGTCCAGATGCCGTTCGAGGTGCTGGCCAGCACATGCGAGAGCTTGCCGCAGCGCCCGCACGCCGCCGGCGAACCGCGGCTGGACAGGCGCTTGGCCATGGCGGCGATGCCCGGCTGGCGGCAATGGGGACAGGCGTAGGTCATGCGGCTCCCGCGAACGACGTGGAAGCCGACGATAGCCGATGCGCTCAGCGTGCCGACAACATCGACCGCAGCATCAGCAGCACCGCACCGACGATCGGCGCCAGCGCCAGCAGTCGACCGGGTTCGAAGGCCAGCCCGGCGACCGCGCCGAGCAGGCAGCCGGCCTTGACCCACATCGGCACCGCGCCCCAGCCACGCCCATGGGTCACGGCAAGCGCGACCAGCGCGCTCCACCCGACCGCGCCGCCAAAAACAGACAGCGTCCAGCTCAGCAGGTAGAACGCCGAGTCGGCGTCGCGGAACGCGAGCGCGGTGCCCAGGCCGCGCCAAGTGTGCCACCAGCCGTCGAACAGCAGGAAGCCGGTGGCCGAGGCGGCCCACCAGAAGAAGGCGTAGAGGCTGGCAACGCCGGCCAGGGCGGCCAGCCCGCCCAGCAGGCGCCGGGTGATGTCGTCGAAGGGCGTGTGGTCGCGCCAGGCGGCTGTTTGTCCGTGGTCCATGCTCGGAGCTCCATTGGTTCGCAATGGGTCCGACGGTAGGCGGCGAATGTGCGGGCTGGATGAAGCCTGTGTGAAGCGGGGGGATCAGGCCTCGGGTGCTTGTTGCACTTCTGGTGCGTCAGCGGAAATGCCCAGTTCCGCGCACACGCGCCCCAGCAGCGCCTTCAGCGAGGCCACCTCGGCTTCGAGCCGCGCCACGTTGGCCTTGAGCGCCGCGACCTCACCGAGCGAGTCGCCGTGCGTGGCAAAGGCGCCGTCGCCCGATGCGCCCGGCCCCGCCACCTCTTCCGCCGGCGGGCCGCTCAGCAGGTGCGCCCAGCGGCTTTCGCGCGCGCCCGGCAGGCGCGCCAGCTTCACCACCAGCGCGCCGGCCGGCCGTTCGGCGAGTTCGTTGAGGAAGCCCTCGACCGACGAGATGTCGGCGAAGTTGTGCATGCGGTCGCAGGCGATGCGCAGCTCGCCGGCCGTTTGCGGGCCGCGCAGCATCAGCACCGTGAGCAGGATCACCGACTGCGACGGAATGCGCAGCACGCGGTCGATGTTGTGCTCGTAACGGAAGGCGCGCCCGCCACTGGTCTCGGCCACGAGGCTGTAGCCCTTCAGGCTGTCGATGGCGGCCTGCACCTGCGACTCGCTGAGTTCGAGCACCGGGTTGCGGCTGGTCTTCTGGTTGCAGCCCGACACCAGCGAGTTGAGCGTGAGCGGGTAGCTGTCGGGCACGGTGCGCTGCTTTTCGGCCAACACGCCGAGGACGCGGGTTTCGAGGAGGGACAGGACAGGCAGCGGTGTGGACATGGCGCAGGAAGAAGAGACTGGGACAGAAAGGAAAAAGGCAGCCGGGCCTCAGGGCGCCACCACGGCCAGCATCGGCCCGAGGTCGCGCACGAAGTCGTTGCGCTGCAGTGTCTTCGAATAGATCGCCGACACGGTGCCGTCGAGGTACAGCGCGTCGCGGCAATGCAGCACGTCGCGCAAGTACAGCGCGAAGTCGTAGAAATTCACCGGCGTCTCGGCAAGGACGAAGACCGCGGTGGTGCCCGACACGCACACGCCGTTGCGCGTCTTGCGCGAATCCGAATTCGGAATGAGCGCCGGGTGCACCGCGCCGTGGCGCAGCAGCAGCGGGCCCGACTGGGTCGCCAGCTGCACGCCACCTTTCGCGGCGATCGCCGGGTATTCCGAGGCCTCGACGATGCGCGGCCCGTCGGCCGTCACCAGGAACACGCCATTGGGCTTGCGAAAGAAATTGCCGACGCCGTCGGCCAGGTTCAAAGGTGCTTCCTCGCGGCTTTCGCGCACCAGCAGCCCGACGGGTGCGAAGTCGGCGTGGTACATGCCGGCGTTCGCCGCGAACAGCAATTGCTTGTTGCGCGCCTTCAGCCAGGCCTCGAGCCGGTCGAAGCGCTTGAAGGCGGCGCCGGTGTCGTCGTTCAGGAACAGCGCGAGCTTGTCGGTGCGCAGGTCGACCTTGACGACGGTGTAGCGCGGCGGCGCGTCCACGGCGCCGGCGGCGGACCACGCCAGGCCGGCGAGCAGGAAGACCAGCGCAGGCAGCAGCAGTTTTTTCATGCGACCTGCACTGTCTGCTTTTCTCAGCCGCCGTTGATGCGCGCGACCAGCGCCTTGGTGAAGGCCGCCGTGCCGGCGCTGCCGCCGAGGTCACCGGTGCGCACGTTGTCCAGGTTGAGCGTCTGGTCGATGGCGGTGCGCAGGCGCGTGGCCAGCTCGGGCCGCTTGACGTGGTCGAGCATGAGCGCGGCCGCCAGCAGCAGCGCGGTCGGGTTGGCGATGCCCTTGCCGGCGATGTCGGGGGCCGAACCGTGCACGGCCTCGAAGATCGCGGCGTTGGTGCCGATGTTGGCGCCGGGCGCCATGCCCAGGCCGCCGACCAGGCCGGCCACGAGGTCCGAGAGGATGTCGCCGAACAGGTTGGTGGTCACCAGCATGTCGAACTGCCAGGGGTTGAGCACCAGCTTCATCGCGCAGGCGTCGATGATCACGGTGTCGAGCTCGAACTGGCCCTTGTACTTCTCTTCGTACAGGTCCAGGCCGGTCTCCAGGAAGATGCCGGTGAGCGCCTTCATGATATTGGCCTTGTGCACCAGCGTGACCTTCTTGCGGCCAGTGGCCACGGCGGTGTCGAACGCGTATTCGAGGATGCGGCGGCTGCCCTTGCGGGTGTTGACGCCGGTGGCCATGGCCACGGCGTGCGGGTCGCCGTCGATGGGCACGTAGTGCTCGTGGCCGATGTACAGGCCCTCGAGGTTCTCGCGCACCACGGTCAGGTCGATGTTGTCGTAGCGCCCGCCCGGGATGATGGTGCGCGCAGGGCGCAGGTTGGCGTACAGCTGGAACTCCTCGCGCAGGCACACGTTCGACGAGCGGTAGCCCCCGCCCGAGGGGGTTTCGAGCGGGCCCTTGAGCGCCAGGCGGGTGCTGCGGATGCTGTCCAGCGTGGCCTTGGGCAGCGGGTCGCCCGAGGCCTTGACGCCGCCCAGGCCGGCGATCTGGGTGTCCCACACGAAAGGCGCCTTCAGCGCGTCGAGCGCCGCCAGGGTCGCGTCGACGATCTCGGGGCCGATGCCGTCGCCGGGGATGAGGGTTGCGGGGATCGAGGTGGTCATCGGCGGCGGCTCACTTTCAGTAAAGAGGCTGCGAGCATACGTCGCACGGGCGACACCCCCGTGGGCTCAGGGGTCACTCCGGGTACCCCGCCGGCGGGGTGAGCAGCCCCATGGCGGCGGCCCCGGGACGGGCCGCCTAAAATGCCCGGTTCCCGGACGCGGCCCCTGGCCGCCTCCACGGGCCCCGCGCCCCTTCCGTTCGTCACTCCCGAAAGCGCCCTCCCCGATGTCCGCCCCGCGCAAGCTCTTCGTCACCACCGCCCTGCCGTATGCCAACGGCAAGTTCCACATCGGCCACATGATGGAATACATCCAGGCCGACATCTGGGTGCGGAACCAGCGAATGAATGGCGCCGACGTCAACTTCGTGTGCGCCGACGACGCGCACGGCGCGGCCATCACCATCGCGGCCGACAAGGCTGGCGTGACGCCGCAGGCCTTCGTGGCCGAGATCGCCGCGGGCCGCAAGCCCTACCTCGATGGCTACCACATCGCCTTCGACAACTGGCACTCGACCGACGCGCCCGAGAACCACCAGCTGGCGCAGGACATCTACCGCGACCTGCGCGCCAACGGCCTCATCGAGACCAAGAGCGTCGAGCAGTTCTACGACCCGGCCAAGGGCATGTTCCTGGCCGACCGCTTCATCAAGGGCGAGTGCCCCAACTGCCACTCGAAGGACCAGTACGGCGACAACTGCGAGGTGTGCGGCGCGGTGTACGCGCCCACCGAGCTGATCAACCCGTACTCGGCGCTGTCGGGCGCCAAGCCCGAGCTGCGCAGCTCGGAGCACTTCTTCTTCAAGCTGTCGGACCCGCGCTGCGAGGCCTACCTGAAGGAATGGACCGCCGCCCCCGGCCACGTGCAGCCCGAGGTGCAGAACAAGATCCGCGAGTGGCTCTACAAGGACGACGAAGGCAAGGGCGGCCTGGGCGACTGGGACATCAGCCGCGACGCGCCCTACTTCGGCATCGAGATCCCCGATGCGCCGGGCAAGTACTTCTACGTGTGGCTCGACGCGCCCGTGGGCTACCTGGCCTCACTGAAGAACCTGCTGGACAAGCGCTGCATCGAGCTGGGCGGCGACGGCATCTCGTACACCGAGTACATGGCCGACCCCGAGCTGGAGCAGGTGCACTTCATCGGCAAGGACATCATCACCTTCCACACGCTGTTCTGGCCCGCGATGCTGCATTTCAGCGGCCGCAAGGCGCCCAACGCCGTGTACGTGCACGGCCACCTGACGGTGAGCGGCGAGAAGATGAGCAAGAGCCGCGGCACCGGCATCGACCCGCTCAAGTACCTGTCGATCGGACTCGACCCCGAATGGCTGCGCTACTACATCGCCGCCAAGCTCAACGGCCGCAACGAGGACATCGACTTCAATCCCGACGACTTCGTGGCGCGCGTCAACAGCGACCTCGTGGGCAAGTACATCAACATCGCCAGCCGCGCGGCCGGCTTCATCGGCAAGCGCTTCGGCGGCCAGCTGGGCGCGGTGTCGGCCGACGGCGAAACGCTGCTGTCCACGCTGCGCGCTGCTGCCACGCAGGTGCAGTCGCTGTACGACGGCCGCGACTACGCCCGCGCGCTGCGCGAGGTGATGGCGCTGGCCGACAAGGTGAACGAGTACGTCGACCAGAACAAGCCCTGGGAACTGGCCAAGAAGGAAGGCGCCGAGGCGCGCCTGCACGACGTGTGCACGGTGTGTATCGAGGCCTTCCGCCTGCTCACGCTGTACCTCAAGCCCGTGCTGCCGGCGCTGGCCGTGAACGTCGAGGCCTTCCTGAAGATCGCGCCGCTGACCTGGGCCGACGCCGCGCAGGCCCTGCCGGCCGGCCACGCCATCGGCGACTACAAGCACCTGATGCAGCGCGCCGACCCCAAGCAGGTCGACAAGCTGTTCGACGTGCCCGAAGCGGCAGCCGCCGCGCCTGTGGCCACGGAAGCACAAGAACTGCCGGGCGGCGAAGCCATCGCGCCGACCATCACCATCGACGACTTCGCGAAGATCGACCTGCGCATCGCAAAGATCGTGGCCTGCGAGAAGGTCGAGGGCTCGACCAAGCTGCTGCGCCTGACGCTCGACGCAGGCGAAGGCAAGACGCGCAACGTGTTCAGCGGCATCGCCTCGGCCTACCAGCCCGAGCAGCTCGTGGGCAAGCTCACCGTGCTGGTCGCCAACCTCGCGCCGCGCAAGATGAAGTTCGGCGTCAGCGAAGGCATGGTGCTGGCCGCGAGCCACGGCGACGAAAAGGCCCACCCGGGCATCCACGTGCTCGAGCCCTGGGCGGGCGCGACGCCGGGCATGCGCGTGCGCTGACCCGACGACGCAAAGAAGAACTAGCCGAACTTGTTGTTCAACACGAGGTCGGCGAACACCTTGCCGCCCACCGAGATGTGGTCGCGCATCGCCTCCGCGGCGTTGTCCGCGTGGCCTTTCAGAATCCACTCGACCACCCGTTCGTGCTCCCGCTGTGAAGCGGCGAGCCGGCCGGGCTTCTCGAACATCCGCCCGCGGTAGGCCGAGATGCGCAGGCGCACGGTCTGCGCCTGCTCCACGATGAAGGGGTTGCCGCTGGCGCGGTAGATCACGTCGTGCAGCGCGGCGTTGGCCTGCTGGTAGGCCTCGGCGTCGTCCGCCTGCGCCTGCGCGGCGGTGCCGGCCAGGGCGCGCAGCAGCTCCTCGCGCAGCGCCGGGCCGATGCGCAGCGCGGCCAGCCGCGCCAGCACGCCCTCGAGCTCGCCGAGCGCTTCCATCATCGCCACCAGTTCGTTCGCCCGCAGCTGGCGCACGTAGATGCCGGTGCGCGGAACGATGTCGACCAGCCCGCGCGCGCTGAGCAGCAGCAGCGCCTCGCGCACCGGCGTGCGCGAGGTGTTGAAGCTCAGGGCCAGGGCCTTTTCGTCGATGGCCATGCCGGGCGACAGCACGCCGCCCAGGATGTCTTGTTCGAGCCGGGCGCGGATGCGGTCCTGCAGGCTGTGGGTGTCGAGGGTTTTCGCGGGTTGCATGGCGATCTGGATATTAGCTAACCTTACAGATATATCAATTCATCTGTTTGGTACATCAATGTCTCCCACCCTCGCGATCGACGGCCACGTGGCCTATCTGACGCTGCACCGTCCCCAGGCCGCCAACAAGCTCACGCCGGACGATCTTCCCGTGCTGATCCAGCATGTGGACACAGTGAACCGCACGCCCGAGGTGCTGGTGCTGGTCCTGCGCGCCGAGGGCAAGTACTTCTGCAGCGGATTTGATATATCAGAGGTGGCCGCCCAGAGCCAGACCGAGGGCCGCAGCTTCGGCGAGATGGTCGATGTGTTCGAAAACTGCCGCGCCGTCACCATCGCGGCGGTGCACGGCGGCGTCTACGGCGGCGCGACCGACCTCGTGCTGGCCTGTGACTTCCGCGTGGGCGCCCGCAGCGCCGAGATGTTCATGCCCGCCGCCCGGCTCGGCCTGCACTACTACCAGAGCGGCATGGAGCGCTACGTGTCGCGGCTGGGGCTGGACACGGCCAAGCGCCTCTTTCTCACCGCCGAGAAGCTCGACGGCGCCGCCATGCGCGACTGCGGCTTTCTCACGCAGCTGGTCGACGACGCCGCCGCGCTCGACGCCGAGGTGCAGCGCCTGCGCACTGTGCTCGCGGGCATGGCGCCGCTGGCGCTGCTGGGCATGAAGAAGCACCTGAACCAGATCGCGCGCGGCACCGCCGACGCGGCCGCGATCTCGCGCGAGGTGCAGCGCACCGTCGCCTCCGAAGACCTCGCCGAGGGCGGCCGGGCCTGGCGCGAGAAGCGCACGCCGGTGTTCCAGGGCCGCTGAGCGCGCCCGCCCTTCCCTACACAAGACCCAGGAGACAAACCATGAAGCAAGAACTGCGAGCCCTCTCGTTCGCCGCCGCCGCGCTGCTGGCCTCGGCTGGCGCACTGGCCGACACCTACCCCTCGCGCCCGATCACGCTGCTGGTGGGCTTCCCCGCCGGCGGCGGCGCCGACACGGTGGCGCGCATCGTCGGCGACAAGCTGGGCAAGCTGCTCGGCCAGCCGATCGTCATCGACAACAAGCCGGGCGCCGGCACCACCATCGCGTCCGACCAGGTCGCGCGCGCCGCGCCCGACGGCTACACGCTGCTGCTGGGCAGCGCCAACCTCTACGGCAGCGACAAGCTGCTCTACAAAAGCGTGAAGTACGACGGCGCCAAAAGCTTCGTGCCGATCTCGCGCTGGAGCTCGGCGCCGATGCTGCTCGCGGTGAACAAGGACGTGAGCGCCAAGACCGTGCAGGCGCTGATCGCCGAGGCGCGGCAGAACCCCGGCAAGCTGGCGTACTCGTCCTCGGGCGCCGGCGTGGTGACGCACCTGGCGGGCCTGTCGTTCGAGAAGGCGGCCGGCGTGCAGATGCTGCACGTGCCGTACAAGGGCGGCGCGCCGTCGATCCAGGCCGTGGCCGCGGGCGACGTGCAGCTCACCTTCGGCACGCCGCCCTCGGTGCTGCCGATGGCGCAGGGGCAGAAGCTGCGCGTGCTGGCCGTCACCTCGGGCCAGCGCTCGCCGCTCTTTCCCGACGTGCCCAGCGTGGCCGAGGCCGGCGTGAAGGGCTACGACTACACCTTCTGGTTCGGCCTCTTCGGCCCGGCCGGCCTGCCGCCGGAGGTGGCGCAGAAGCTGTTCGACGCCAGCGTGGCGGCGCTGAACGATCCCGAGGTCAAGGCGCGGATGGAGAAGTCGGGCAACGAGTCGGCGCCCTCGAAGTCGCTGGCCGAATTCCGCGCCTGGGCCCTGGCCGAAGGCGCGAAGTCGAAGGAACTCACCGAGCGCTCGGGCGCGAGCGTCGAATGAGCACGCACGCACCCAAGGCAGGCCCGCTGCAGGGCTTCACCGTCATCGACCTCACGCGCGTGCTCGCGGGCCCGTACTGCACGCTGCTGCTCGCCGACCTGGGCGCGCGCGTCATCAAGGTGGAGCAACCCGGCCTGGGCGACGACGCGCGGCAGATCGGCCCCTTCGTCGAGGGCGACTCGGCCTACTTCATGTCGGTCAACCGCAACAAGGAGTCGATCGCGCTCGACCTGAAGGCACCGGCCGACCGCGCGGTCTTCGAGCAGCTGCTGGCCACGGCCGACGTGCTGGTCGAGAACTTCCGGCCCGGCACGATGGAAAAGCTGGGCTACGACTGGCCGACGCTGCACGCGCGCTTTCCGAAACTCGTGTTCACCTCGGTCTCCGGCTTCGGCCAGACCGGCCCCTACAGCAGGCGCCCCGCCTACGACATGGTGGTGCAGGCGATGGGCGGCATCATGAGCCTCACCGGCCACCCGGGCGCGCCGCCGACGCGCGTGGGCGTGTCGATCGGCGACCTCGGTGCCGGGCTGTACGCGGCCGTCGGCACGCAGGCCGCGCTGCTGCAGCGCGGGCGCACGGGCGTAGGCGACCGGGTCGACGTGGCCATGCTCGACTGCCAGGTTGCACTGCTCGAGAACGCGATCTCGCGCATGGAGGCCGAGGGCCGCGCGCCAGGACCGATCGGTTCGCGGCACCCGTCGATCACGCCCTTCGACGTGTTCCGCGCGGCCGACGGCTGGTTCGTGATCGCGGCGGGCAACGACGCGCTGTTCCAGCGCCTGTGCACCGCGCTCGAGCTGCCCGCGCTCGCCGGGGATGCGCGCTTTGCCACCAACCCGGCGCGCTGCCAGCACCACGAGGCGCTCAAGCAGTTGCTCGAAGAGCGCCTGTCGACCGCGCCCTGCGCGCACTGGCAGGCGCTGCTGATGCAGCACAACATTCCCACCGGCGACTACAACGACGTGGCCGCGGTGGTGAACGACCCGCAGGTGCAGGCGCGCGAGATGCTGGTGCAGGTGCGCACGCAGGGCGGCCAGCCGCTCACGGTGGCGGGCAACCCGGTGCACGTCGGCGGGCTGCGCACGCAGGTGCGACGGCAACCGCCGCGGCTGGACCAGGACCGCGAGGCGATCCTGGCGTCGCTCGCCCGATCCAGCGCTGCGGGTGCAGAATCCGCCCATGCAACGCAGTGACCGCCTCCGCCCCTTCGTCCTTTCCGCGCTCGGCCTCGCGGGTGCGCTGCTGCTGAGCGGCTGCGCGGTGGTCAGCGTCGCGAGCACGGCCGTGAGCGTGGGCGCCGGCGCAGTCGGCCTCGCGGCCGATGCCGCCATCGGCACCGCGCGCATCACCGGCAAGGCCGTGGGCGCGGCGGCCGACGCGGTGATTCCCGACAGCAAGGACTGACGGCCGTTCAGCGCGGCAGACCCAGCGCCGCGAGGTGCGCGGGCGTGTGCTGCGCCTTTTCCTTGCGCACGAAGGCCGAACGCAGTGCCGCGTGCGGCTCGGCAGGATCGAAGAAATTGCGCCGCATGTGCGCCAGCTCCTCGTCGCGATAGGCCTGCAGCGGCTTGGCTGCTTCATCGCGGGCACGCGCCGCCTGCTTGTCCGCCAGGCGCGCGGCCAGGTCCGGCGATGCCGCCAGTTGCGCGGCCAGCCGGCCGACCTCGTCACCCAGTTCTTCCGGTGCGGCCTGCAGCACGCGCTGCGCCAGGCCCAGCGCCACCGCGCGCTTGGCGCTCACGGGCAGCGCCGACTGCGTGAGCCGCGCGGCCTCGTCGGCGCCCACGCGGCGCGGCAGGCTGTAGGTCCAGTATTCGGAGCCGTGCAGGCCCATGAGCTTGTAGTGCGGGTTGAGCACCACGCCGTCACGGCACCACACCTCGTCGGCCGCGAGCGCGAGCATCACGCCGCCGGCCGCGGCATTGCCGCCCAGCGCGGCCACCGTGAGGCGGTCGGTGGTCGTGAGCACGGCCTCGACCAGGTCGTTCATCGCGTGGATGTTGGCCCACGATTCTTCCGCCGGATCGGCCGCCGCCTCGATCACGTTCAGGTGGATGCCGTTGGAGAAGAAGTCGCGCAGCCCGCCGAGCACCAGCACCGAGGTCGGCCGGGTGCAGGCGAAGCGGTAGGCCGCCAGCAGACGCCGGCATTGCGCGGTGCTCATGGCCCCGCCCGCGAAAGAGAAGTTCAGCACACCGACAGCGCCGTGCTCGCTGTAACGCATGTCGGTCCAGGTGCGGCGGCCAGCGGGCAACTCGAGCGGCGCGGCCACCTCGGGCAGGCCGGCGGGCAGCCGCGCGCCCAGCGCCTCGACAGCCGGCAGCTTGTAGCTCGGCAAACCGGAGCCCGGCTCGCGCCAGGGCCGCAGCTGGGTGAGCCAGACCGCGCCGTCGACGGTGGCGCGGCAGACGGCGCCGGCGCGGGTGGCGATCATTTCGCCGGGCGTGCCGCGCAGTTCGTCCTCGGCATGGCCGCCGTGCAGGTACCACGATGCGCCCAGCAGCTCGTCAAGCACGCCGGGCTGCGAATCGGCCGCGCGCAGCTGCCGCAGCACCGATTCCGTGGTCTGCGTGGCCCAGTCGATGCGGCGCTCGGCCTGCTTCATGAAGGGCCGCCAGCCGGCGGCGAGGTCGGCCGCCTTCTGCCGCTTCGGCTTGTAGGTGCCCGAGGCGAAACGCTCGACGGCCAGCAGCACGGCGTCGACGGCGGCATCGGCCACCTCGCCGCGGTACAGGTCGCTCTTGCCGGCCTGCGGCGGCACCTTCAGCGGCGACCAGGCCCAGACATCGCCCGCGTCCATCTCGGCCACGGCCTCGAGCACGGTGACGCCCCAGCTGTCGACGCCGCCCTGCAGCGTCCGGTCGAGCGAGGACGGGCCGCGGTCGCCAGGCGGGCCCGGATGCACGATGAGGCAGGTGTGGGCGCGCCAGACGTCCTCGGGAATCGCGGTGGTCAGCATCGGCGCGACGATAAGTGCCGGCGCGTGCTGGCGCACCGCTTCACGCAGCGCCTCGTCATCGCCGAGCGCCAGCACGACGCCCGCGGTGTGGCCCCGGTCCTGGAGCTCGGCCAGCACGCGCTGCGTGAGGCTGTTGAACGCGCTCGCGACGAGCAGGATGTGCATGGGCGACCTCATTGACGTTTGTTTCAAAACGTCAAAAATGTATCTGCCAGCCTCGCCGCCGATAAGCTGACTGAAAGTACTCACCGCCGGGAAATCGCCGGGCCGCCGCGACGGCCGGGCCACAATGACCGCACATGTCGTCGCCGCTGAACCTCACCCGCTTTCGCCCCCGCCTGCTGGACACGATGGCCGGCTACGACCGGGGGCGGTTCCTGGGAGACCTCGGCGCGGGCGCCACGGTAGGCATCGTCGCGCTGCCGCTGGCCATGGCCTTCGCCATCGCCTCGGGGCTCAAGCCCGAGGCCGGCATCTGGACGGCGATCATCGCGGGCTTCCTGATCTCGCTGCTGGGCGGCTCGGCCGTGCAGATCGGCGGGCCGGCGGGCGCGTTCATCGTGATCGTCTACGGCATCGTCGAGCGCTACGGCGTGGCCAACCTGCTGATCGCCACCGCCTGCGCGGGCGTGCTGCTGTTCATGGCGGGGCTGTTCGGGCTCGGGCGACTGGTGCGCTTCGTGCCGCTGTCGATCGTGGTGGGCTTCACCAACGGCATCGCGGTGCTGATCCTGCTGTCGCAGCTCAAGGACTTGCTCGGCCTCACGGTGGAGCGCATGCCGGCCGACGTGTTCTCGCAGCTGCACGCGATGGCGCTGAGGCTGGACACCTTCAACCCGCACGCCTTCGCGCTCGGCCTGGCCTGCGTGCTCGGGCTGCTGGCGTGGTCGCGGCTGTTTCGCGGCGACTCGGCGCTGGCGCGCGCGGTGCAGCGCGTGGGCGGACGCTGGGTGCAGACGCGCCCGGTGCAGATCGTCGGGCGCATCCCGGGGCCGATCGTCGCGCTGGTGTCGCTCACGCTGGTGTCCTGGGGCTTCGCGCTGCCGGTGGAAACCATCGGCACGCGCTTCGGCGGCATTCCCGAGGGCGTGCCGGCCTTCGCGCTGCCCGATTTCTCGTGGGAGACCGTCAAGCAGCTGGTGACGCCGACGCTGACCATCGCGCTGCTCGGCGCCATCGAGTCGCTGCTGTGCGCGCGCGTGGCCGACCAGGTCAGCGGCCAGCCGCGCCACGACCCGAACCAGGAGCTCATGGCGCAGGGCATCGCCAACCTGGTCACGCCCTTCTTCGGCGGCATGCCGGCCACGGGCACCATCGCGCGCACCGTGACCAACATCCGCTCCGGCGGCAGCTCGCCCATTGCAGGCATCGTGCATGCGGTCACGCTGCTGGTCGTGGTGCTGCTGGCGGCGCCGCTGGCGCGCCATGTGCCGCTCGCGGTGCTGGCGGGCATCCTGGTGTTCGTCGGGCTGAACATGGGCGAATGGCGCGAGTTCACGCCCGGCCAGCTGCGCCACTTCAGCCGCCACTACCGGCTGCTGATGCTCGGCACCTTCTTCCTCACGGTGGTGTTCGACCTCACGGTGGCGGTGCAGGTGGGCATCGTGCTGGCATGCGCGCTCTTCATCCGGCGCATGAGCGGGCTGTTCAGCGTCGAGCTGGTGACGCTGCAGCCGCCGGTGCTCACCTACCGGCTGTACGGCGCCATGTTCTTCGGCGCGGCGGCCAAGCTCGACGAAGCAGTGAACGCCGCGGAACGCGCGCCGCGCGGCATGACGCTGGTGCTCGACGCCACGCACCTGATCTACATCGATGCCACCGGCGTCGATGCGCTGCGGCAGTTGCACCGGGCGGTGCTGGCGCGCGACGGATTGCTGCGCATCGAGTCGCTGCAGCCGCAGCCGCTCGAGGTGCTGGAGCGTTCAGGCTTTGCCGAGGAGTTGACGACGGGCCAGCCCGGCGCGTCGCACGGCGCGTAGCTGTTACGGTGCTTCGGTGCCCCGGTCGGGCGACGAGCCGCTGCGCACCACGCGCTGGTCGTCGTTCAGCGTAGCGGTGAAGACCATCGACGAATTCGGTGGCTGCACCCAGCGCCATTCCCATTCGGTCTCGCGCTTGAGCGCATAGGGCGTGACCTTGGCCGGCTTGCCCAGCAGCTTGCGCAGGTCTTCCATCATCATGCCGGGCTGCACCTTGGCGAAGTTCTCGGGCGTGAGCACCTGGCGCAGCGCGCTCATCTTGCCGTCGGCGCCGATGGTGATCATGTAGTTCTTCTGGCCCTGCGGCTGGCGGTTGAACTCCAGCACGCGGCCGTTGGGCACGTCCCAGACGTTCTCGGGTTCGCCGAAACGCGCGCGCACGTCGGCCTCGGTCGAGACGCCCTCTTCGAGCTCGCTGATGCGCTGCGGATCGCAGCCCGCGAGCCCGATCAGCGCCGCCAGCAGTCCTGCCACGAGGCCGATCCGGCCCTTCTGAAATCGTTGCATGCCGTCCCCGGTAAAATTCGAGCGATAAAGGTCCAGTCTATGTCCATCTTCCGCCGCCCCCACTACACCTCCGAGATCACGAACTTCATCGAGGAGATGAAGCAAAAGAAGCCGACGCTGGAATCCGAACAGCGCGCCGGCCGCGCCCTGCTGTGGGACAAGCACCTCGACCGCAGCCTGCTCGAGGAGTACAGCGAAGCGCGCGTGCCGATGCAGCCGTACGTCTACCAGACCCAACCCAAGTGAATGGTGCCCACCCGGCATCCCGCCGCCCAGCCTGCGCACACAGCTATTAAGTTGATAGCAACTTCCTCATGAGCGCAGACGAGGACAACGGCACGATCGTGGCCAGCATGCCCGAGGTCGTCGACCAGGTCGCCCTGGCCCGGCTCTACGGCGAGCCGCTGTTCGCGATGCCGAAGGACCTGTACATCCCGCCCGAGGCGCTGCAGGTTTTCCTGGAGGCCTTCGAGGGCCCGCTCGACCTGTTGCTGTACCTGATCCGCAAGCAGAACTTCAACATCCTCGACATCCCGATGGCGGGCCTGACGCGGCAGTACCTGAGCTACGTTGACGAGATCCGCCAGACCAACCTCGAGCTCGCGGCCGAGTACCTGCTGATGGCCGCGATGCTGATCGAGATCAAGTCGCGCATGCTGCTGCCGCCCAAGAAGGTGGCCGACGGCGAAGAGGCCGAAGACCCGCGCGCCGAGCTGGTTCGCCGGCTCATGGAGTACGAGCAGACCAAGCTCCAGGCCGCCGCCATCAGCGCGCTGCCGACCTACGGGCGCGACTTCTGGAAGGCGCAGGTCTACATCGAGCAGTCGATCAAGCCGCGCTTTCCCGACGTCGACGTGGTCGAGCTGCGCGACGCCTGGGCCGACATCATGAAGCGCGCCAAGCTCGTGCAGCACCACAAGATCTCGCGCGAAGAGCTCAACGTGCGCGAGCACATGAGCATCGTGCTGCGCCACCTGCAGGGCCAGCGCTTCGTCGAGTTCGAGAAGCTCTTCGACGTCTCGCGCGGCGTGCCGGTGCTGATCGTCACCTTCATCGCGATGCTCGAGCTCGCGAAAGAGACGCTGATCGACATCACGCAGGCCGAAGCCTTTGCCCCCATTTACGTCAGATTGGCCTACTCGCCCGCCTGACCCAACCGGTTCCATTCCCCGTGACTTCTGCCGTACGCGACTTCGACGTCCTCATCGTCGGCAGCGGCCTTGCCGGCCTCTCCGCCGCGCTGCACCTGGCCCCCACGCACCGCGTGGCCGTGCTCACCAAGCGCGCGCTGAACGACGGCTCCAGCGCCTGGGCCCAGGGCGGCATCGCGGCCGTGCTGGCGGCGGGCGACAGCTTCGACGCCCACGTGGAAGACACGCTGGTGGCCGGCGCTGGCCTGTGCGACCCCGAGGCCACGCGCCTCGTGGTCGAGGGCGCGCCGCAAGCCATCGGCTGGCTGCGCGAACTCGGCGTGCCCTTCTCGGAAGAAGGCGGCGACCTGCACCTGACGCGCGAAGGCGGCCACAGCCAGCGCCGCATCGTGCACGTGACCGACGCCACCGGCGCGGCCGTGCAGCAGGTGCTCATCGAGCGCGTGCGCCGCACGCCCAACATCACGCTGTTCGAGCACCACACGCTGGTCGACCTGGTCACCGGCACCAAGCTCGGGCTGGCCGACCCGTCCTGCCAGGGCCTGTACGCGCTGGACGACGAGACCGACGAGGTGCTGGCCTTCCGCGCGCCGCACACCATCCTGGCGACCGGCGGCGCGGGCAAGGTGTACCTGTACACCACCAACCCCGACACCGCCACCGGCGACGGCATTGCCGCCGCCTGGCGCGCGGGCTGCCGGGTGTCGAACCTGGAGTTCATCCAGTTCCACCCGACCTGCCTGTACCACCCGCACGCCAAGTCGTTCCTGATCAGCGAGGCGGTGCGCGGCGAAGGCGGGCTGCTCAAGTTGCCCGACGGCACACGCTTCATGCCCACGCACGACGAGCGCGCCGAACTGGCGCCGCGCGACGTGGTGGCCCGCGCCATCGACTTCGAGATGAAGAAGCACGGCCTGGACTGCGTGTACCTCGACATCTCGCACCAGCCGCCCGCGTTCCTGAAGGAACACTTCCCCAACATCCTGGCGCGCTGCCTGGAGCTGGGCATCGACATCACGCGCGAGCCGATTCCCGTGGTGCCCGCCGCGCACTACACCTGCGGCGGCGTGCTCAGCGACTTGGCCGGTCGCACCGACATCCCGGGCCTGTACGCCATCGGCGAAACCGCCTGCACCGGCCTGCACGGCGCCAACCGGCTGGCCAGCAACTCGCTGGTCGAGTGCATGGTGTTCGCACGCGCCGCGGCCGACGCCATTGCGCAGGCCCCGTCGCGCGAACGCGCCGCGCTGCCCGCCTGGGACGAAAGCCGCGTCACCGACGCCGACGAAGCCGTGGTCATCTCGCACAACTGGGACGAGCTGCGCCGCTTCATGTGGGACTACGTCGGCATCGTGCGCACCAACAAGCGCCTGGAGCGTGCGAGCCATCGCATCGCGCTGCTGCAGGCCGAGATTCAGGAGTTCTACGCGAACTTCCACGTCACGCGCGACCTGCTCGAACTGCGCAACCTGGTGCAGGTGGCCGAGCTGATCGTGCGTTCCGCGCAGGCCCGCCACGAGAGCCGTGGCCTGCATTTCAGTCGCGATTACCCTTCGCTGGCCGAGCCCACCGCACCCACCGTGCTGGTGCCGCCGGTCGACTGAGCCCACCCTTCGTCACCTTTCGATCACCCTCAGGATGCCCGGCCACCGACGCCCGCAGGGAGAAAGCCAACCATGTCGAACACCCCTACCCCAC
>NZ_JBWKXQ010000058.1:0-44536 GCF_059423125.1 Variovorax sp. GW531-E2
CGGGTAGGGCGTGCCGGCCTGTGCGTTCTCGTAGGGCGAGAAGGTCCGGATGAACTCCCACTCGTCGGGCAGTTCCGGGTCGCCGTACTCCGCGATCCAAGAGGCGCCGGCCGACAGCTGCGTGTAGCGCTTCATGTCGAGCAGCGCCACCTCGCTCACGATGGCGCCGTACAGCTGCGGGTACAGCGTGAGCATGTTGCCCATGAGCAGGCCGCCGTTGCTGCCGCCCATGGCGCCCAGGTGCGCGGGCGAGGTGATGCCGCGCGCGAACAGGTCCTGCGACACGGCCGCGAAGTCTTCGCAGGTGCGCAGCCGGTTCTCCTGCAGCGCGGCCTGGTGCCAGCGCGGCCCGTACTCGCCGCCGCCGCGGATGTTCGCCACCACGTACACGCCGCCGCGTTCGAGCCAGGCGCGGCCGATGCCGCCGCTGTAGCTCGGCTCCAGCGAGATCTCGAAGCCGCCGTAGGCGTACTGCAGCGTGGGGTTCGTGCCGTCGGCCACGAGGTCTTTCGCGGCGATCTCGAAATAGGGCACGCGCGTGCCGTCCGCCGAGGTCGCGAAATGCTGGCTCACGCGAACGCGCGAGGCGTCGAAGAAGCCGGGGCTGTGCTTCAGCGGCTGCGGTTCGCCCTGGCCGAGGGTGCCGATGTACAGCGTGGTCGGCTGCAGGAAGCCGCTCACGGTCAAAAAGTAGTCGTCGTTCTCGGTCTCGTCGATGCCGCCGGCCGCCACGCACGAGAGCGCGGGCGCGCCGCCCAGGCTGTCGCGCGCCCAGTCGCCCAGGCCGTCCGCCGGCGGCGTGAGCACCTCGAGCCGGTTCACCACGTCGTGCATCACGTTGAGGATGAGGTGATGGCGCGTCCACGAGTAGTCGTCGAGCGCGGTGGTGTCGTCGGGCTCGAACAACAGCGTGAGTTCGCGCGCGCCGGCCATGTAGTCGTCGAAGCGCGCGGCCAGCAGCGAGCCGGCGGTGTAGGTGCGGCCGGCCACGGTCCAGTCTTCGCGCGGCTCGATCAGCAGCCACTCGCGCGTGACGCCGGTGTTGGCGTCGTCGGGCACGTCGATCTTGGCGAGCGTGCCGTCGGGCGCGCGCAGCCAGGTCTCGCTGTCGTAGAAGTCGATCTGGCGCGAGACGAAGTCGCGCTCGAAGCCGGGCGTGTGGTCGCTCCAGGCGCTCACCGACATGTCTTCGTGCGCGCCTTCGTACACGGTGACGGCCTCGGCCAGCGGCGTGCCGCGTTGCCACTCCTTCACCAGGCGCGGGTAGCTCGAGCTGGTCATGGAGCCGGAGCCGAAATCGGTGCCCACGTACAGGTGGTCGATGTCTTTCCAGGTGACGTGGTTCTTCGCCTCGGGCAGCGTGAAGCCGCCTTCGACGAAGGCCATGTTCACCAGGTCGAACTCGCGCACCACGTCGGCATCGGCGCCGCCGCGCGACAGCGAGATGAGGCAGCGTTCGTACGCGGGCTCCAGGCAGTCGGCACCGTGCCAGACCCAGTTCTCGCCGTCCTGCGCGGCCAGCGCGTCGAGGTCGAGCACGGTCTCCCACGCGGGCTCGGGCGTGCGGTATTCATCGAGCGTGGTGCGGCGCCACAGGCCCTTGGGGTGCGCCTTGTCGCGCCAGAAGTTGTAGTACAGCGCACCGATCTTGCTGACCATCGGAATGCGCGCGTCCGAGTCGAGCACCTCGAGCAGGCCCTGCTCGATCGACTGGAAGGCCGGCGACTGCGCATAGGTGTGAACGGCGCGTGCATTCTGCTGGCGAGCCCAGTCCAGAGCGGCTTCGCCGTCGATGTCTTCGAGCCAGAGATGGGGGTCTTCGTTGTGCGCAGAGGTCATGCGGCACAGTGTACGAAGCCCCCGTGAATGCGGCGGCCTGTGAGCAGTTGTTGCTGCATTCGAGGCGCGTCGATTTTTTCATTACATGTGGATGCGCGCCCCGGCCATCCTTGGGGCAAACCCCTGTCCCGGGCGTGCCTTCCCCCGGTGGAAACACTGAAGAAGCGAAGGCCCACGAACGCGATGCCCACGGTATCCTGCCGGACGGCGCATGCCCCAACGAGGAGAACCACACATGAAACACCTGAGCGGTCTTGATGCCACCTTCCTGCACCTGGAAACCCCCGAGATGCCGATGCACGTGGGCTCCCTCAACGTGCTGGACCTGCCCAAGGGCTACAAGGGCGACTTCTACGAAGACGCCAAGGCCTTCATGGCCAGCCGCATCCACCTGGCCGACGTGTTCACGCGCAAGCTCGCGCTGATGCCCTTCGACATGACCAATCCGGTGTGGGTCGAGGACGACGACATCGACCTCGACTACCACGTGCGCCACATCACGCTGCCCAAGCCGGGCACCAACCGCCAGCTGCAGCAGTACGTGGCACGGCTGCACTCCACGCTCATGGACCGCAGCCGGCCGATGTGGGAGTTCTTCATCATCGACGGCCTCAAGAGCGGCCAGGTGGCGCTGTACACCAAGGTGCACCACGCGGGCATCGACGGGCAGGCCGGCGTCGAGCTGGGCAAGGCCATCTTCGACCTCGAGGCCACCGGCCGCGTGATCAAGCCGCCGCGTGTGCGCCCGCGCAGCAACGGCTACCAGCTGGGCATGGCCGAGCTCGCCACGGCGGCGCTGCGCAACACGGCGCAGCAGTACGTGAAGCTGTTCAAGATGGCGCCGGCCATCGCGCGCGCCATCGGCGGCCTGGCCCAGCCCGACGAGAAGGCGGCCGACAAGGCGGCCGCCACCGCGCCGAAGAAGTTCAACCTCTTCGCGCCGCGCACCTCGCTGAACGTGTCGATCACCAACCAGCGCACCTTCGCCGGGCGCACCATCTCGCTGGCCGAGACCAAGTACATCGCCAAGCACTTCGGCGTGTCGCTCAACGACGTGGTGCTGGCCACCGTGGCCGGCGCGCTGCGCCACTACCTGGCCGACAACAACGAGCTGCCGGCCAAGCCGCTGGTGGCCGGCGTGCCCGTGAGCCTGCGCGAGGCGGGCGACCAGACGGCCAACAACCAGGCCAGCATGATCCTCGTGAGCCTGGCCACCGACATCACCGATCCGCTGCAGCGGCTGAAGGCGATCAACGCCTCGTCGAATTCCTCCAAGTCGACGATGAACCGCTTCAAGGCCGTGATCCTGGACGACTTCCCGACCTTCGCCGCGCCCTGGCTGGTGTCGGGCATCGCGTCGATGGTGGGACGCTCGGGCATCGTCAACCTGCTGCCGCCGGCGGCCAACGTGGCGGTCTCGAACGTGGCGGGCGCGCCGTTCCCGATGTACTTCGCGGGGGCGCTGGTCACCTGCTACTACCCGGTGTCGATCGCCAGCCACGGCACCGCGCTCAACGTCACCGTGCAAAGCTACAACGGCCGCATGGACTACGGCCTGATCGCCTGCCGCCGCGCCGTGCCCGACATCACCGAGATCGGCGACTACCTGCTGGCCGAGCACAAGCTGCTGATGGAGCTGACGCAGAAGCACCCGGCCGTCTCCGGCGCGCCGGCGACACCGCCCAAGCCCGTGGCCGCCCCCGCCCCGGAAGCCGACGAAGAGGCCCAGGCCGCTGCGCCGGCCCGCAAGCCGGCGGCGCGCAAGAAGGCGCCGGTGAAGGCCGTCGCCGCCAAGAAGACGGCGCAGAAGGCCCCGGCCAAGGCCGCGCCGGTCAAGGCGGCAGCGAAGAAAGCCCCTGCGAAGAAGGCGGCGGCGAAGAAGGCCGCACCTCGGCCCGCGGCCCGCAAGGCCGCCGCATCGCCGCGCGCCGCTGCGGCATGATCGGCAGGGTCGGCCCGGCCTGGACAAAAAATTGGGGCAGTTGGACTAGTTTTCCGACCGTTCTAGTTTTTCAGGCCTAGGCCCTGCGGAAGATGATTGGCCCATCGCGATTCCCCGCGAGCCATTCAACTTCAAGGAAATCTCACATGTCCACGCAAACCAACATCGCTTCCGCCGCCATCCACGTCGTCGGCCAGTACAACGACGCCGGCAAGACCCTGGTCGGTGCCTACCGCACCGGCGTGCAACGCCTGCTGGGCGGTGCCGCTTCGCGCTACAGCGAGTTCCTGGGCAACCGCCAGATCCCGCTGGTGAGCGAACAGATCAAGGCCAACCTGATCGGCGCGCAAGAGAAGGTGCATGGTTTCCTGGCCAACCGCCTGGACATCGACACCAGCCGCATCGTGAACGCGATGGACCGTGTCGCTGCCGGCACCACCAGCGGCATCGAAACCGTCGCCAACCGCGTCGCCCAGATCGAATCGCCCGCCGCCACCACCGTGCTGAACGCCCTGTCGGCCGTGAACCAGCCCTTCGCCACCGTGTCGGTGCAAATCGCCGACCGCATCGTTGCCGGCACCAAGCAGATCGAAGCCCGTGTGAGCGGCACCGAAGAAGCCGCCCCCGTGCGCACCGTGAAGGCCAAGGTCGCTGCGGCCAAGAAGCCGGTTCGCCGCGCTGCCCGCAAGGCGGCCTGATCCCGGGGCGCTGACCGCGCCCTTTTCATTCCTTACGCCCCTGGAGCACCCACCGCATGGCGACCCGTCCCGATGACACTGCAAAGTTGAAGAAGAGGGCGGCGCCTGCGAAGAAGGCTCCGGCGGCGAAGAAGAAGGCCGCGCCCCGCAAGGCGGCGCCGGCTGCGAAAGCAGCGCCCGCAGACACTGCGGGGGGCACCAACAAGGCCGAAGCCCTGCTGCGTGCCGGCCTCAAGGCGCTGGACAACGTGCGCAACGATGTCGCCAAGCGCCAGGCCAACGTGATCGAAGGCCTGCTCGGCATCGGGCACGGCAAGGCCGACGTGGCCGGTGCCAAGGCGGCGCTGACGCGCGGCTTCCCCAGCCTGGACACCTTCGGCATCCGCAAGTTCGAGGACGTGTTCGACCAGCGTGTCGCCACCGCCCTGCAACGCCTGGGCATGCCCAGCGCCGACGAGGTGCAGGCCCTGCGCGACGAGGTGGCGCAGTTGCGCGAACGCCTCGCGAAACTCGAGAAACCGTCCAGTTCAAGTGGCTCCGGCGGCAAGCGCTGAGCGGCACGCAACGCACGCACCACGCCGCTTGTGGCCAGCTCCAACACCACGCGCGATCGCATCCTGCAGACCAGCCTTGCGCTGTTCAACGCGGAAGGTCTTCCGGCCGTGTCCACGCACAAGATCGCGGCCGAGCTCGGCATGAGCCCGGGCAACCTGCACTACCACTTCAAGGCCAAGCAGCTGATCGTCGAATGGCTGTTCCGGCGCTTCGAGCAGCGGCTCGAGGTGCTCAACGGCTCGTCGGCTTCCATCACCGCCATCGACGACCTGTGGCTGGCGCTGCACCTGCGCTTCGAGGCCATCGACGAATACCGTTTCATCTACCGCGACATGGCCTTCCTGGCCAGCGAGTACCCGGCCCTGGGGCAACGCGCCCAGGCCATGACCGCGCAGAACCTGCTCGCCGCCCAGACGCTGTGCGAAGGGTTGGTGGCGTCGGGCGTGATCGAGACCAGCGCCGAGCAGGCGCGCATCCTCGCGCTGCAGATGGTCTTCACCACCACCTGCTGGCTCTCGTTCGAGCGGCTGGTGCCGGGGCGCGACGCGCTGGCGCAGGCCGACCCCGGTTTGGCGGCTTTCTACACACTCACGCTGGTTTCTCCGTATGTTTCCAGCGAATCGAGGGCTTATCTTGATTACCTGAGGGGCAAATACCTCGGATAAATGAAGTCGTCGTCCGACGGGGCATGCAACTTCGCACCCCCATCGTCGTCCTACAGAAGAAAGAAGCAGAAAGGAAGCCGCCATCATGACCACCGCCACCCACGAACCCATCGCACCGCCGTCGCGCCTGCTCTTGCTGGCCGAAGCGCGCGCCCTCTGGGAAACCGGCGCCGGCCTCGCCATGTGGCCGCTGCTGCAGCTCGCGCCGCGCGGCGACGGGCACCCCGTGCTCGTGCTGCCGGGCCTGGTGGCCAGCGACATGTCCACGCTGCTGCTGCGCCGCTATCTGTGCAGCCGCGGCTACGACGCGCACGGCTGGGGCCAGGGCCGCAACCTGGGCCCGCGCGCCGGCGTCGAGGACGGCATGGTCGACCTGCTCAAGACCCTGGCCGACAAGAGCGGCCAGAAGGTCAGCGTGATCGGCTGGAGCCTGGGCGGCGTGTACGCGCGGCTCTTGGCCTCGGCGCAGAAGGACCTCATCCGCAACGTGATCACGCTGGGCAGTCCGTTCTCGGGCAGCCCGCGCGCCACCAACGCCTGGCGTGTGTACGAGGGCGTGAGTGGCCAGAGCTCGCACGACCCGCGCCGCATGAAGTTCGTCGAACCCACGCCGCCCGTGCCCACGACCTCGATCTTCAGCCGCACCGACGGTGTCGTCGCGTGGCGCTGCAGCCTCGAGAAGACCGGCCCGCAGTCCGAGAACATCGAGGTGGTGGCCAGCCACCTGGGGCTCGGCGCGCACCCGGCCGTGCTCTATGCGGTGGCCGACCGGCTGGCGCAGCCCGAGGGCGAATGGAAGCCGTTCAACCGCGGCATGCTCGGGCCGCTGGTGTACCCGGACCCGGATCGCAACGTCTGATCCGAGGCGAACACTCCCAAAAAAAAAAGACCGGCGAATGCCGGTCTTTTGTTTTGGGGCTCCAGAGTGGGCTTCTCAGGCCCCGGCCCACACGTCGAGCACGTAGCGCTGCTCGGCAATCATCTTGTCCATCCACGCCGCGCTGTCCTGTCCGTGCTCGCGCGCGAGGTCGCTGAGCGTGCGCCGCACGTCGGGCTCCATGCGCGAGCCGTCGCCGCACACGTACACCACGGCGCCCGCTTCGAGCAGCTTCCACACGGCCGCGCCCTGTTCGCGGATCAGGTCCTGCACGTAGACCTTGCGGTCGCCGGCGCGCGAGAAGGCCGTGTGCAGCTTCATCAGGCCGTGGTGCGACCAGGCCTGCAGCTCCTCGGCGTAGATGAAGTCCTGCTCGGGATGGCGGCAGCCGAAGAACAGCATTGCCTCGCCCAGCGCGTCGCCGCGTTCGACCTGCGCGGCGCGCGCCTGCAGGAAACCGCGGAACGGCGCCAGGCCGGTGCCCGGGCCGATCATGATGAGCGGCCGGTTTGCGTCCTCCGGCAGGCGGAAGCCTTCGGCCGTGGTCTCGCGGATCACGCCGTGCACCGTGTCACCGGCCTCGGCGCGCGCCAGGAAGTTGGAGCACACGCCCTCGAAGGTGCCGTTGCCCGACATCGCGGGCGCGCTCACCACGCCCACCGTCACGCTGCAGCGCCCCGGCGTCATCGTCGGCGACGAGGAGATCGAGTAGTAGCGCGGCGACAGCGGCGACAGCATTTCCAGGAACACCGCGAACGGCACCTGGCAGGCGCGATGCTCTTCGAGCAGCTCCAGCAGCGACTTGCGCTTGTGCAGCACCTCGGCCTTGTAGGCGGCCTGCGAGGCCTCGTCGCTGCCTGACAGCGCGACAAGCTTCGGCTTGGTGAACGGGCACTCGGTGTGCGCCGCGAGCGTGGCGATCTGCTTGCGCGTGGCCACGTCCTGCAGCTCGACGTAGTCGCCCAGCAGGCGATCGACCGCGATGACCTGGTCGACCGGCAGCGCCGCCTTGCGGCCCGGCACCGCCGACAGGCGCACGTGCGCCGAGCGGTCGAAGCCGAAGCGCGCCATCGCACGCTCGACCTGCGCGGCGCTGTTGCGCGGCACCACGCTCAGGTGGTCGCCGGGCACGTAGTTCACGCCCTCGGGCAGCATCAGCTCGACGTGGCGCGTGGAGCGTCCGGCCTCGCCGTTGGCGCCGGCGCTTTGCAGCTCGCGGTTCTCGATCACGCGCAGCGGCACCGCGCCCAGCGCATCGACCAGCGCGTTCTTCTGCGGCGGCGGCAGCTCTTCGAGCGTGTACAGCGGCTCGGCCTCGGCCGGCGTGTCGGCGCCGTTCTTGATGTCGAAGGTCTTCACCAGCGCGGGCCACAGCGCGTCGCTCCAGTCCTGGAAGGCGCCGTCCATGTCCTCGCGCGCATCGCCTTCGCCGCGCGCGTGCACGCGGTCGGCGCCCAGCGCTTCGAGCCGTTCGTCGATGCGGCGCGGCACCGCCTGGTAGGTGGCGGCCCAGTCGGTGTTGCCGCAGCCGAAGACGCTGAAGCGCACGCCGTTGAGCGAATCGTCGGCCTTGTCGAGCCAGCGGTGGAACTCGGCCGCGTTGTCGGGCGCCACGCCGTTGTACGAGGCGCAGACGATGGCCACCGCGCCGCTGGCCGGCAGCCGCTCGGCGTAGTCGTCGAGCGAGGCCAGCTGGGTCGAGAAGCCGCGCAGCTCGCCGGCCTCGGCCAGCTGGCGCGCCAGGTCTTCGGCGGTGCCGAGGTTGGAGCCCTGCAGCACCAGCAGCGAGGTGCCGTGGCGCGCGGCCTGCGGCTTGCGCGCGGCGGGTTTGGCCGGCGCGTCGGGCGTGGCCGTTGTCTCCACGGTGCCGCGCGGGCGCGAGGCCGGGTCGCGCAGCAGCGCCTTGATCTTGAAGTTCTCGGGCTTGATCGTCAGCGCTTCCTTGATCTTGAGCTTGTAGCCCGTGTGATCGACCAGGTTGAAGCGCTGCAGGATCATGCCCAGCGTGAGCACCGCCTCCTGCAGGGCGAACTGCCGCCCGATGCAGGCGCGCTGGCCGTTGCCGAAGGGCTTGAAGGCGTTCACGGGCCGCTCGCGCTCGGCCTCGCGGCTGAAGTGGTCGGGGTTGAACTGGTCGGCATCCTCGCCCCAGATGCCCTTGTCACGGTGCAGCGCGAGCGCATGCATGATGACCATGTTGTTCTTCTTGATCGTGTACTGGCCGCCGATCTTGGTGTCTTCCTTCGCGCGCATCGAGATCGCGGGCGCGGTCGGGTACAGGCGCAGCGACTCCTTCAGCACCTGCATCACGTACTGCAGCCGGTTGACCTGCGCGTAGGTGGGCTTTTGCGTGGTGTCGCCGCCGAACACGCTGTCGACCTCGGCCTGCGCCTTGGCCATCGCCTCGGGGTTGTTCAGCAGGAAGTAGATGGCGAACGACAGCAGGCCGCTGGTGGTCTCGTGGCCCGCGATGAGGAATTCGATGCACTCGTCGCGGATCATCTTGTCGGTGAGCTTCTCGCCGCTCTTCTTGTCCACGCCCGCGATCATGTAGCTCAGGAGGTCGGGCTTGGTGGCGATGTCGGCACCGCTCGCGCGCCGCTCCTCGATGATGTCTTCCACCATCTTGTGCATGTAGCGGATGTCCTTGCGCTGCTGTGCCAGCTCCTTCTTGAGCATCAGCTCCTCGAGCGGAATGCCGCGCCGGTTCTGCACCGTCTCCAGCGTGCGCACCATCGCATCGACGAAAGGATGGAAGCCCTCGCGGTAGAACGAGTTGAAGCGGTAGCCGAAGCCGCACAGGCCGATGGTGTCGAGCGTGAGCGCGGTCATGTCGCGCACCACGTCCACCTCTTCATCGAAATTGAGGCGCTCCCACTTGGTGACCAGCTGCCCTGCGATGTCCAGCATCATCGGGTGGTAGGCCTGCATCGCGCGCTGGCTGAAGTTGGCCAAGAGGATGTTGTGCGGCTTCGACCACGTCTCCTCGTGCGTGTCGGAGGTGAAGAGACCGTGCGACGCGGCGCGCAGCCGGCGCAGTGCGCCGCGCGTGCTCTTGTCGAAGCGCGGCTCTTCGCACAGCTCGTCGACCAGCGCGGGCGACGACACCACGATCACCGGCATGCCCGGCATGTCGAGCCAGTAGATGCCGCCGAGGTCCTGCGCGATCTTCCACATGTCGAGCACCGGCGAGTCGGAGCCGATGGACAGCAGATTGCCGACGAAGGGTTTCTTCGCCGGATGGGGGATCGGATGGAGCGAGTTCTTTCCTGCCATGTGTGCCTTCTTGTGCCTACGTATGGACCCGCTTCGGATGTCCGGGATGCGAATCCGGAGTATCCCGACGGCACAGGGGACGGGCAGGACGGGGTTTCCCTTAGGAGGCGTCCGGAGCGTTCACACAGGCAGCGTGATTGCCATTCACAGTGAGGTCCAAGCCGGCAGCGTGCCCGTGCCCAGGGCACTGGGTGCTTCCCGCAGCGAAATCAAGGAGGAGGGCGAAGCCCGGGGGACATTCGCGGAGGGAAGTGCCCGGTGGCCTGGGCACGTCCCCCGAAAGCACTCAATCAGATCAGGGCCGGACCATTTTGCAGTCGGTGCCTTGCGCCAGCTCGTTCCCGGTATAGACCGCATCGGTGCGGAAGCCGTAGTTGGTGCCTTCCCAGCCCGTCTTCACCGCCTTGCCGTCCACCGGCGCGATGGTGTTCACCACCTGCGGCAGCAGCAGCTGGTGGTCTTCGCCGCGCATGCGCACCGGGCCCACCACCGAGTCGAAGCTCAGGTCTTCGAGGGCGCGCGCCACCTTCACCGTGTCGGCGCTGCCGGCCTTGGCGATGGCGGCGGCCAGCAGGCGTGGCGTCAGGTCGATGCGCGGCGCGAGGAAGTCCTTGCCGGTCTTGGCCTTGTAGGCCTTGGCCAGTGCATCGACCTTCGGCGTGTCGGCCTGGCCCGGGTGCCATTCGGCCACCCAGGTGAGCTGCCCCGTCTTGGCCTGCGACACCGCGGTGACGGTGCCGGGCACCGAGCCCGCGCTGTGGTTGAAGTAGCGCAGGTTGTAGCCCGCGTCGCCCGCGGCCTTCTGCAGCAGCGTCATGTCCTGGCCCCAGTTGCCGGTGATGACCGAGTCGGCGCCGCTTTGCTTGATGTTGGCGATGTAGGGCGCGAAGTCTTTCACGCGGCCGATGGGGTGCAGCGTCTCGCCGACGAACTGGATGTCGGGGCGTGCCAGGCCCACCAGCTGGCGGCCGTAGCTGGCCCACTGCTTGCCGTGGGCATAGTCCTGGTTGAGCAGGTAGACCTTCTTCACGTCCGGCGTCTTCTTGATGTAGTTGGCCAGCGCCTTCATCTTCATCGCCGTGTTGGCCTCGGTCTGGAAGTGCCAGAAGCTGCAGCCCTTGCCGGTCATCTCGGGGTCGATCGAGGAGTGGTTCAGCACGATCAGCTCCTTGCCCGGGTTGCGCTGGTTCCAGCGCGCCACGGCCAGCACCAGCGCTGTCACCACCGACGAGCCCGAGCCGCCCGTGACGATCGCCTTGGCGCCCTGGTCGATCGCCGCCTGCAGCGCGCTCTGGCTTTCCTGCGCCGAGAGCTTGCTGTCGAACTGCAGCAGCTGCAGCTTCATACCGCCGAGCACGCCGCCCTTGGCGTTGATGTCCTCGATGGCGTACTGCGTGTGCATGAGCATCAGCTCGCCCACGTTGGCGAACGGCCCCGACAGCGGATCGATGTAGGCGATCTTGTAGGTCGGCTGCGGGGCCTGCGCCTCCGCCGCGGTGCCGGCGATGGCAAACAGAGAGGCAAGGGCGATCCGCGCCAAAGGCGCATGCGTGAGCTTCATGAAGTGTCTCCGGAGGGTGTGTGAAAGACGGAATCAGTTCTTCGCGCGCAGCCCGATCACGCGGCTGGCCAGCTTCGTGAGCTGCGCCACCACCTCGTCGGGCGAGAGGCGCCCGCCGGGGCGGTACCAGCTGTAGAGAAAGCCCGGCAGGCTGCAGGCCGCGAGCGCGGTGATCTTGGTCTCGTCGAAGTCGAGGTCGCCGTCGCGCCGGGCTTCTTCGAGCAGCGGGCACAGCAGGTCGTAGAAGTGGTGCGCGAGCTTCTTCTGCGCTTCGAGGTACTCGGGGCGGTACACCTGCGGCTCGCGGTAGGCGAAGAAGGCCACCGGGTGGTGCGAGATGGTGGCGCGGATCAGCCGCTCGATGCCTTCCATCACCTTCTCGCTCGCGCGGCGCGGGTCGGCGGCGGCGAAGTCGAGCGCGGTGAAGCAGTCGACCGCGGGGCGCCACGACAGCGTCTCGAAGATCTCCTGCTTGTCGCGGAAGTAGTAGTACACGAAGGGCTTGGTCACGCCCAGCTCGCGCACGATCTGCGCCATGGTCGTGTTGGCGTAGCCCTGCGCGGCAAACAGCTGCGCCGCCGCCTGCAGGATGCGCTCGCGCTGCAGGTCGGTGCCCTGCGTGGCCGCGCGCTGGCGGCCCGTGCCCTGCGGCAGGTGCGGCTGCGCTGCGTGCGTGGCAGAGGGTTTGTTCGGTGTCGCGGAAGTTATACCCATGGGTAGGATTGTTCGTGCACCATGCCGCATTGGCAAGCGCCGGCCATGCGCAGGCGGCTATCGATAACCCTGAGAAAGTGACGCCATGGAGACAACGCCCGCCACCCCGCAACGCTTGGAGGAACTGCCGCCGCGCGTGCAGCAGCCCCTGCACGCCTACCTGCGCGACCACGCACGCACGCGCGGCGACGCCACCGCCTGCCTCTGGTACGGCCAGGCCCTGAGCTGGGCCGAGCTCGACCGCGCGAGCGACGCCTTCGCCGCGCGCCTGCAGGCCCTGGGCGTGGCCAAGGGCGAACCCGTGGTGCTGTTCCTCAACAACTGCCCGCAGTACCTGGTGGCGCACTTCGGCATCCAGAAGATCGGCGCCATCGTCTGCCCGAGCGGGCCGCTCAACAAGGAGCACGAGCTGGCCTACCAGGTCAACGACCTGAAGGCGCGCGTGATCGTCGCGGCCGCGCCGCTGGTGCCGGTGGTGCGCAAGGTGCAGGCCGAGAGCGCACTCGCGCATGTGTTCGTGGTGCACTACGCCGACCTGCTGCCCGCCGAGCCCGCGCTCGACCTGCCGGCCGAACTGGCCGCCGAGCGCACGGTCGAACGCAGCGTGCCCGAAGGCTGCGAAGACTTCCTCGCCGTGATGCGCAGCGGCGCCACGCCGCAGCCCGTCGCCATCGACATGGACGACATCGCGCTCATGACCTACACCTCGGGCACCACCGGGCTGCCCAAGGGCGCGATGCTCAGCTACGGCAACGCACTCTTCAAGACGCGCGCCGCGGCCGACTGCAACGGCGTGGGGCCGGACGACGTGCTGCTGTCGATCGCGCCGCTGTACCACATCGCCGGCATGCTCATGGGCGTCAACGTGCCCGTGCTCAGTGGCGCCGCCTCGGTGCTGATGCACCGCTTCGATCCGCGCGCCGTGCTGCAGGCCATTGCCGCTTACAAAGTGAGCTGGTGGTACAGCATCGCGCCGATGAACGTGGCCTGCATGCAGGTGTCCGACATCGCCCGCTTCGACCTGTCGAGCCTGAAGATGAACCCGGTCACCAGCTTCGGCATCGCCTTCACCGAACCGCTGGCCGCGCAGTGGCGCTCGCACGCCAACAACTGCAGCTCGTTCGAGGCCGCCTACGGCCTGAGCGAAACCCACACCTGCGACACCTACACGCCGCACGTGGCGCCGCGCTGGGGCACGCAGGGCGTGCCGGTGCCGGGCGTGACCATCCGCATCATCGACACCGAGACCCAGGCCGACATGCCCACGGGCGAGGTCGGCGAGATCGTGCTCACCAGCGCCGGCTCATTCAAGGGCTACTGGAACAAGCCCGAGGCCACGGCCGCCACCTTGCGCAACGGCTGGGTGCACACGGGCGACATGGGCAAGCTCGACGCCGACGGCTACCTCACCTTCATCGGCCGCTTCAAGGAAATGATCAAGGTCTCGGGCTACAGCGTGTTCCCCGAAGAGGTCGAGACCATCCTCATCAAGCACCCGGCGGTGGCGCAGGCGGCAGTCATCGCGCAGCCCGATCCCGAGAAGGGCGAGGTCGTGAAGGCCTTCATCGTGCGCAAGCCCGGCGCCGCGCTCGAGGCCGACGCGCTCGTGGCCTGGGCGCGCGAGAACATGGCGAGCTACAAGGCGCCGCGCGCCGTGAGCTTCATCGATGCATTGCCGACCACCGGCGCGGGCAAGGTGCTGCGCCGCCTGCTCAAAGACAAGACCTGAAAGGCTTCCTCGCGTGTTTTCCAAAGTTCTGATTGCCAACCGCGGCGAGATCGCCGTGCGCCTGGTGCGTGCGCTGCGCGACCTGGGCATCGCCAGCGTGGCGGTGCATGCGCGCGACGATGCCGCCGCGCTGCATGTGCAGCTGGCCGATGTGGCGGTCGCGCTCGACGCGACCGGCCCTTCGGCCTACCTCGACGTGGCCGCGTTGATCGCGGTGGCGAAGGCGCAAGGCTGCGATGCGGTGCATCCCGGCTACGGCTTCCTCAGCGAACGTGCCGACTTCGCACAGGCCTGCGCCGACGCGGGCCTGGTCTTCATCGGCCCCACGCCCGAGCAGCTGGGCCTGTTCGGCGACAAGGCCCGCGCCCGCGAACTGGCCGCGCAGTGCGACGTGCCCGTGATGCCCGGCAGCGCCGGCGCGGTGACGCTCGCGCAGGCGCAGGCCTTCTTCGCCGAGCAGCACGTGCAGGGCGCGGGCGTGATGGTCAAGGCCATCGGCGGCGGCGGCGGACGCGGCATGCGCGCCGTGCTCACGGCCGACGAGCTGCCCGAGGCGCATGCGCGATGCATGTCCGAAGCCAAGGCGGCGTTCGGCATCGAGGGCGTGTACGTCGAGCGCCTGATGCGCAACGCGCGGCACATCGAGGTGCAGGTGCTCGGCGACGGCAGCGCCGTGGCCAGCCTCGGCGAGCGCGAGTGCACGCTGCAGCGCCGCTTCCAGAAGCTGGTCGAAATCGCGCCCAGCCCCTCGCTGCCCGAGCCGCTGCGCGCACAGGTCACGCAGGCCGCGCTGCGCATGGCGAAGGCCGTGGGCTATCGCGGCCTCGGCACCTTTGAATTCCTGGTCGATGCCGCATCGACCACCCTGCCTTTCGTCTTCATCGAGGCGAACCCGCGCCTGCAGGTCGAGCACACGGTGACAGAAGCCGTGACGGGGCTGGACCTCGTGCAGCTGCAGATCGCCGTGGCTTCGGGCGACACGCTGGACGCGCTCGGCGTGGAGGCCGGCCGCACGGCGCCGCAGCGCGGCTTCGCGGTGCAGTGGCGCATCAACGCCGAGACGCTCGATGCGCAAGGCAACGCGCGCCCCGCGGGCGGCACGCTCGCGCGCTTCGACCTGCCCGCCGGTCCCGGCGTGCGCGTCGACACGCACGGCTACGCGGGCCTGGCGCCCTCGCCGCACTACGACACGCTGCTGGCCAAGCTCATCGTGCATTCACCGTCGTCGCGTTTCGCGGACGCGCTGCGCCGCTCGCTGCGCGCGCTCGACGAATGCCACATCGACGGCATCGCCACCAACCTGCCGCTGCTGTGCGCCATTGCCGCGCGGCCCGAGTTCGCGACGCAGGCGGTGCACACGCGCTTCGTGGAAGCGCACCTGGGCGATCTGCTCGCGGACGCGAAAGCGTTTGAGAAGCACACGAAGAAGGTGACCGCGCCCGCCGCCGCGAGCGCACCGGCGCCGGACGAAGAAGACGACGACGGCCTCACCGTCAAGGCGCCGATGCCCGCGAAGCTGGTGCAGTTCGAGGTCGCGGTGGGCGACGTGCTGCCCGCCGGCGCGCAACTCGGCGTGCTCGAGGCCATGAAGATGGAGCACCTGCTGCACGCCCCCGTGGCCGGCCGCGTGCTGGCGCTGCTGGCTGCGCCCGGCGACTACCTCGTCGAAGGCCAGTCGCTGGTGCGGCTGGAGGCCGTCGATGCGCAGGGTGTGCAGGCGCAGGCGCGCGTCGCGCACGACCTCGACGCGATCCGTCCCGACCTGCAGAAGGTCATCGACCGCCATGCGCCCACGCTCGACGCGAACCGCAAGGCGGCCGTCGACAAGCGGCATGCGCAGGGCGGGCGCACCGCGCGCGAGAACATTGCCGACCTGTGCGACATGGCCGGCGACCCGGGCAACTTCATCGAGTACGGCGCGCTCGCCATCGCCGCGCAGACGCGCCGCCGCACGCTCGAAGACCTCATCGCCAACACGCCGGCCGACGGCATGGTGACCGGGCTGGGCAGCGTCAACGCAAAGCAGTTCGGCCCCGAGAAATCGCGCTGCGCCGTGCTCGCCTACGACTACACCGTGCTGGCCGGCACGCAGGGCATGCGCAACCACCACAAGACCGACCGGCTGCTCGCGGTGGCGCACCAGCTCAAGCTGCCGGTGGTGCTGTTCGCCGAGGGCGGGGGTGGGCGGCCGGGCGACACCGACATGCCGATCGTCGCGGGTCTCAATAACCACACCTTCAGCCAGTTCGCGGCGCTGTCGGGCAAGGTGCCGGTGGTCGGCATCGTGCACGGGCGCTGCTTCGCGGGCAACGCGGCGCTGCTGGGCTGCGCCGACGTGATCATCGCCACCAAGGGCAGCAACATCGGCATGAGCGGCCCCGCGATGATCGAAGGCGGCGGCCTGGGCACCTTCGCGCCCGAGCAGATCGGGCCGAGCAGCGTGCAGTCGCGCAATGGCGTGATCGACATCCTCGTGGAAGACGAAGCTGCAGCAGTCGCTGCGGCCAAGCAGTACCTCTCTTACTTCCAGGGGGCAACCACCGACTGGCAGTGCGCCGATCCGCGCACGCTGCGCCACGTCGTGCCCGAGAACCGCCTGCGCGTGTACGACGTGCGCGCCGCGATGCGCGGCGTGGCCGACACCGGCTCGCTGCTCGAACTGCGCGCGGGCTTCGGCGCAGGCATCGTCACGGCGCTGGCGCGCATCGAGGGCAAGCCGGTCGGCCTCATGGCGAACAACCCGCACCACCTGGGCGGCGCGATCGACGTGGAGGCGGCCGACAAATCCGCACGCTTCATGCAACTGTGCAATGCCCACGGGTTACCGATCGTGTCGTTGTGCGACACGCCCGGCTTCATGGTCGGGCCCGAGGTCGAGGCGCAGGCGCAGGTGCGCCACGTGTGCCGCATGTTCATGGTGGCCTCGCATTTGCGCGTGCCTTTCTTCGCGGTGGTGCTGCGCAAGGGCTACGGCCTGGGCGCGCAGGCCATGACCGCGGGCGGCTTCGATGCGCCCGTGTTCACCGTGGCCTGGCCCACCGGCGAGTTCGGCGCGATGGGCCTCGAAGGCGCGGTGCGACTGGGCTTTCGCAAGGAACTCGCGGCCGTGCCCGAGGGCGCCGAGCGCGACGCGCTGTTCAAGCAACTGGTGGCGCAGCAGTACGCGAACGGCGAGGCGATCCACATGGCGCAGACGCTGGAGATCGACGCCGTGATCGACCCGGCCGACACGCGCACCTGGCTGGTGCGCGGCCTGGCCTCGGCCACGCGGCCGGCCGAGGCGGTCTCGGCGTACGTCGACACTTGGTAACTTTAGGTTAGACCTCGTCACTGGCGCGGGCAAGGCGGCTCCGTACACTGGGCCGCTTTTGCACGCATGAAGCTTCCTGCCCGCTGGCGCGTCCGTCTGCGCGACGCCGCCTTCTCCCCTGCACACTGGATGGCCGTTCTCGGCCTTGCGGTGTTGCTCGTGGGCGTGCAGGCGGTGTGGGCGGAGAAGGTCGAGCAGGCGGCACGCCAGCCGGCCGAAGCGCGCTGGGTGGCGAGCTGGGCCGTGGCGGTGCTCGACTTCGCCGAACTGGATGCGAACCCCGCCACGGCCGCCATCGGCGGACCGGGCGACCATGTGTTCCGCGGCCAGACCTTGCGCCAGATGATGCGCCCGACGATCGACGGCGAGCGCATCCGCGTGCGGGTGTCGAACCGCTTCGGCAAGACGCCGCTGCGCATCGCCGCAGCCACCGTGGCACTGGGCACGGGCGGCGACGCCATCTCGCCGGCCTCGTTGCGCACGCTGCGTTTCGGCGGCCGCGCCACCGTCACCGTGGCGCCGGGCGCGGAAGCATGGAGCGACGGCGTGGCGCTGAACGTTGCGGCGGGCCAGGCCGTGGCCGTGAGCCTTTTTCTCGACCGCGCGACACCGTTCGCCACGATGTACCTGCTGTCCAGCGACACGGGCTGGCTGGCGCAAGGCAACGCCGTCTCGGCGCCCCGGCTGTCGAAGGCGACGGCGCTGCCGATGAGCCACATCGTGACCGGGCTCGACGTGCTCACCACCCGACCCGTGCGCACCGTCGTCGCGTTCGGCGATTCGATCACCGCGGGCGGTGGCGAGTCGGGCGACGGTTCGTACCCCGACATGCTCGCCACGCGGTTGCGTGACAGTCCGCAGGCCGCGCACGCGGTGTCGGTGATCAACGCCGGCATCGGCGGCAACCGGCTGCTCGTGAACGGCATCGGCCCCGACGGCCTGTCGCGCTTTGCGCGCGACGCGCTGGGCCAGAGCGGCGTGACGCACGTCATCGTGCTGCTGGGCACCAACGACATCGGCCGCGCCATCTTCGCGGGCATCCCCGGCCTGAAGGTGCCGCCGCACGACGTGCCCACGGCCGAGCGTGTCACCGAGGGCCTGGGGCAGCTCGTCAAGCAGGCGCGCGCCAAGGGCGTGAAGGTGCTGCTGGGCACCGTGCCGCCCTTCGGCAACACGATCTACGGCACCGACGCCAACGAGGCCATGCGCGAGGCCGTGAACCGCTGGGTGCGCAGCCGCCAGGACGTGGACGGCGTGGTCGACTTCGATGCGGTGCTGCGCGACCCGGCCGCGCCGCGTCAGCTGAATCCGACATTCGACAGCGGCGATCACCTGCATCCCAACCGCGCCGGCCACGCGGCCATGGCCGCGGCCATCGACCTGCGCGAATTGCAGGAATAAAGCGCGTCTGCGGCAGCGAAACAGCTCTACACAAGATTTCGCGCAGCGCTTACAGGCGCTTCACACGGTCCCGGCAGCATGAGGGCTCCTCCAACAACCATGGGGCTTTCTCATGAAAACACTCGCAGTCGCTCTTTCCATCGGTGCCGCTTCGCTGCTGTCGGTGGGCGCCCTGACCGTTCCCACGGCCGCGCAGGCGCAGGCGGTGATCACCATCCAGGGGCCGCCGCCCCCGCCGCGCTACGAGCGCATGCCGCCGCCGCGTCGCGGCTACGTGTGGTCGCCGGGCCACTATGAGTGGCGTGGCGGTCGCCATGTGTGGGTGCGCGGCATGTACGTGCGCGCCCGCCCGGGCTATGCCTACCGCGCGCCGGAATGGCGCGAGAACAATGGCCGCTGGGAATACAACCGCGGCCGCTGGGACCGCGACGGCGACGGCGTGCCGAACCGCCAGGACCGGCGTCCGGACAACCCGTACCGCAATTGATCGATAGAGAGCGCGCGGCGCGCGCCCGGGGCTAGCGGATGCTCACCAGCTCGAGCACTTCGCTGACCTGGAACGCGCCGCCGCTCGCACCGCCACGCGTCTGCACTTCGAAGCGGACGACGCGGCCCAGCTCCGGCGAGAACCACACGCTGGCGCGGTAGGTCCCGTACTGGTTGCCACTCCAGGCGCCCGCGTTCGCGAAGCGCTGGGTGTGGCCGCGGTAGTCGATCTTCACCACCTTCATCTCGCGGCCGTTGACCGGCAGCATGGCGGCGTCGTCCACCACGTGGGCGCGCAGATCCATCTTGATGCGGGTGCCGCCCATGGTGGCGTCGTATTCCGTGGCCCAGGCGGCGTCCTGTTCCAGGGTCGGCCGGGCCCAGCCGCCCGGCGGCATGACGCTGTCGAACTCGCCGCCCACGGCCGTCGTGACGCCGATCACCTCGCCGCCTGGCTTCTCGATCCAGCCCCCGTTGTTGAAGCTGAGGCGGTCCTCACTGGTGGTGGCCGTGTCCGCGCGGTAGATCACCTTGCGGTACGTGTTGGTGAGGCGGTCGTGCAGCTGGTACTCCACGAGGCTCGGGCGCTGCAGCGACACGCTGGCTGGCGCGGGCTGCGAGGCGAGGCGCTCGATGGCCCGCTGGCCGCGCGTCGGCAGTTCCGCGATCCACGCGGCCGGCATGGCGAGGGTGGCCGGGGCCGATCCGGCGACGAGGCCCACGAGGCGGCCTTGCGCATCGAACAGGCCGGCACCGGCCAGGCCCGCCTCGGTCGGCGTGGCCAGTTGCAGCGACTCGAGCGCGCCCGCGGCGTTGCGGCGCACGCCGCCGAGCATGGAAATGCCGAGCGTGAGTTCGCGCCCGCGCGGCGATCCGATGACGTACAGCGGCATCCCGACCTGCAACGCCCCCGCGGGCACGACGCCCAGCGTCGGCGACACGAGGTTCGCGATGCGCAGTTGGCACAGGTCGCGTTCGACGTCCGGGTGCTCCAGCACGGCGCCGTAGCTCACGTTGTCGCGGCGCAGCGCCACGGCGCTGGCCTTGGCCAGCAGCTTGCAGCTGGTGACGGCCGTGCCCGGACCGGTGGCCACCGCGCTGCCGGTGGCCAGGACCTTGCCCTGGGCGTCGCTGGCCTGCACCACCCAGACGCTGGGCGAGACGCGCGCGAACAGCGCGTCGGGCGCCAGCGGGGCGCCGCCGGCGCGGGCGTCCTGGGCGAAGGTGGCGGGCGCTGCCAGAGCGGCAGCAAGGGCGAAAAGCGGAAGCTGCAGGCGCATCTGGGAGCGGCGATGGAGTGGGTTAGCGGAACACGACCGTGCGGTGGCCGTTCAGCAGCACGCGGTGCTCGCTGTGCCACTTCACGGCACGGGCCAGCACCTGGCTTTCGGTGTCGCGGCCGCGGGCCGTGAGGTCTTCGACCGTGTCGGTGTGGTCGGCGCGGGCCACGTCCTGCTCGATGATCGGGCCTTCGTCGAGGTCGGCCGTCACGTAGTGGGCGGTGGCGCCGATCAGCTTCACGCCGCGGTCGTGCGCCTGGTAGTAGGGCTTGGCGCCCTTGAAGCTGGGCAGGAACGAGTGGTGGATGTTGATCGCGCGGCCGGCCAGGCTCTTGCACAGGTCGTTGCTCAGGATCTGCATGTAGCGCGCGAGCACCACGAGTTCGGCGCCCTCGGCCTCGATGATCTCCAGCTGTTTGGCCTCGGCCTGCGCCTTGGTCGCGGCCGTCACCGGGATGTGGTGGAAGGGCACGTTGTAGCTGGCGGCCAGCTGGTAGAAGTCGCGGTGGTTCGAGATGATGGCGCGCACGTCGATCGACAGCAGGCCGCTCTTCCAGCGGAACAGCAGGTCGTTCAGGCAGTGGCCTTCCTTGCTGACCAGGATCACGGTCTTCATCGGGTCGGCGGCGGCGTGCAGCTGCAGGCTCATGCCGAAACCGGTGGCGAAGGCCTTCAGCTCCTCGCGCAGCACGGCTTCGCTGTGGTCGCCGCAGGCGAAGCGCACGCGCATGAAGAACAGGCCGGTGCCGTGGTCGTTGTATTGGGCGGCCTCTTCGATGTTGGCGCCGCGCTCGAGCAGGAAGCCCGACACGGCGTGCACGATGCCCGTCCGGTCGGGACAGGAGAGGTTCAGGATGTAGGCAGGCGTAGTGGTCGTCATCAGGGGCAGGATTGTGGCAGGGGTGCCAGAATCGCGATTTTCCCTCCCCACATAACCGCAGGAGCGAGACATGGCCTTCCAGGACTTCAACATGGACAACCAGTGGTTGCCCTTCACGCCCAACCGCCATTTCAGGAAGGACCCGCGGGTTTTCGTGGCGGCCGACGGCATGACGTTCACCACGCACGACGGAAAGAAGGTGGTCGACGGCATCTCCTCGCTGTGGTGCGTGGGCGCGGGCCACAACCGCAAGCCGATCAACGAGGCGATCAAGAAGCAGCTGGACACGCTGGACTACGCCACCGCCTTCCAGGTCAGCAACGACAAGGCCTTCAAGGCGGCCGAGATGATCGCCGCGCTGGCCCCGGGCGACCTGAACAAGGTGCTGTTCTGCAACTCGGGCTCCGAGGCGGCCGACACCTCGATGAAGGTGGCGCTGGCCTACCACCGCGCGCGCGGCGAGGGCCACCGCAACGTGTTCATCGGCCGCGAGAAGGGCTACCACGGCGTGGGCTTCGGCGGCATGTCGGTGGGCGGCATTCCGGGCAACCGCAAGGTGTTCGGCTCGGCCTTTTTGCCGCGCGTGGACCACATGCGCTTCATCCACGACCCGGTGAACCATGCCTACATCCACAACGCGGAGCCGGTGTGGACCGAAGACCCGCTGGTCGAGCTCGAAACCCGCATCCTGCCACTGCACGACCCGAGCAACGTGGCCGCGATCATCGTGGAGCCGGTGGCCGGTTCGGCCGGCTGGTACCTGCCGCCCCAGGGCTACCTGAAGCGCCTGCGCGAGATCTGCGACAAGCACGGCATCCTGCTGATCTTCGACGAGGTCATCACCGGCTTCGGGCGCATGGGCACCAACTTCGCGTCGGACTATTTCGGCGTGGTGCCCGACATGTTGAACTTCGCCAAGTGCGTGACCAACGGCGTGATTCCGCTGGGCGGCGTGATCTGCCGCGACAAGCTCTACGACGCGATGATGAAGACCGACGCGCCCGAGCACGTGGTCGAGTTCTTCCACGGCTACACCTACTCGGGCCACCCGGTGGCCTGCGCCGCCGCCATTGCCACGCTCGACCTGTTCAAGGAAGAAAACCTGTTCGCCCGCGCCGGCGAGATGGGCAAGGTGCTGGGCGATGCCTTCCACAGCACCTTCAAGGGCCTGCCGAACGTGGTGGGCATCCGCAGCCTGGGCCTGGCGGCGGCGGTGGAGCTCGCGCCCATCGCCGGGTCGCCGGGCAAGCGCGCCTACGAGGTGTTTCTCGACTGCTTCCACAAGGGCGCGCTGGTGCGGCCCGCGGGCGACGTGCTGGTGATCGCGCCGCCCTACATCGTCGAGAAGCAGCACATCGACACGCTGGTCAACACGCTGGCGGATTCGATCAGGAAGTTCGCCTGAGCACGCCCGCGCAGTAGTCCACCGGCGGCAGCGCCGGCGTGCGCCAGGTGGCGTCGTAGGCGTCGGTGTCGTCCTCGGCCGGACCGCCGGCCTGCAGGTGGACGGTCTTCACCGACACGTCGGTCGGCAGGTGCTGCGGCACGCCCAGCACCTTGGTGACGTGGCCCGCGCCGGCGATCAGCACCACCGTCTTGCCCGGCTGCCGGGCCTTCACCAGCGCCTGCGCCATGGCGCGGTCGCGCCCGACCTGGATGCGCGTCATGGGGCCGATCTGCGATTCGGGCAGCAGCTTGCAGTGGCCCTCGCGCACGGCCTCCTGCTGCGCGGCGTAGGCCTCGCCGTTGAGCTGCACGTCGAGCGAGACGTCGGCCATCGCGTCCTTCATGCGCGCACGCGGCAGGTTGGCGCCGATCACCGGCACGCCGGCGCGCACGGCCGTCATCACCGTGGGGCCGTAGCGCGTCCAGGGCCAGGCCTTGTCGTTCCAGCCGAGGGCGGTCTGCACTTGGGCGTCGGTCGCGGTGGCGGGCAGGCGGGCGCTGCTGCGGCCTTCCTCGGCCATCTCGAGCGCCAGCGCGGCGAGCTGGCCGCGCTCGGCCAGGGCTTGCACGGTCTCGCGTTCGAGGGCGTGGTGTTCGGGGGCGTCGTGCTGCTCGCCGAGCAGCAGGGCATCGGCCGGCAGCAGGGCCGCCACACGGCGCGCGACGGGCGCCTCGGCGGACAGCGCGGCGCAGCCGGCGAGCAGGGCGGCTGCGACCAGGGGCGCGAGGAACCGGGAAGCACGGGAAGGACGAGGAGGCATCCCGCCATACTATGCCCGGCGCCCTGCACCGGGCTGTCGTCCTTTTCCGCTGCTTTCTCTGCCCGTGTCCTTTCGTTTTCCCCTTCGCGTGCTGGCCACGCTGCTGCTGGCGCTGGCCGCCGCACTCGCCTGTGTCGTGCTGCACACCCCGCTGCCCTGGATGATCGGCCCGCTGTTCGCGGTGTCGCTGGCCTCGATCGCGGGCCAGCCGACCGCCAGCCACACGCCGCTGCGCAACCTGGGGCAGTGGGTCATCGGCACCGCGCTGGGCCTGTATTTCACGCCGCAGGTGGTGACGCTGGTGGCCGGCGTGTGGTGGGCGATCCTGCTGGCCATCGGCTGGGCGCTGCTGCTGGGCTGGGGGTTCGGCCGCTGGCTGCACCGCGTGCATGCGGCGCGCATGCCGCATGTGCCGGCGAAATCCATGAGAGCCACGACTTACTTCGCAGGCGCCATCGGCGGCGCTTCGGAGATGACGCTGCTGGCCGAATCGGCCGGCGCGCGCACCGACCTGGTGGCCGCCGCGCACAGCCTGCGGTTGATGGTGGTGACGGTGACGATCCCGTTCGCGATGCAGTGGAGCGGGCTGCACGGCCTGGAGATCAACCCGCCCGGCGTGCGCGAGGTGAACCCGGCCGGGCTGGCCCTGCTGGCGCTGGCCACTGGCGCGGGTGGGCTCGCGATGCGGGCGCTGGGCCGCACCAACCCCTGGTTCATGGGGCCGCTGCTGGTGGCGATGGGCTTCACGGTGGCGGGGCAGTCGCTGTCGGCGGTGCCGACCTGGCTGTCGAACACCGCGCAGCTGGTGATTGCCGTGAGCCTGGGCGTGCGCTTCAGCCGCGAGTTTCTGCACACGGCGCCGCGCTGGCTCGGCTCGGTGGCGCTGGGCACGGTCGGCATGCTGGTGCTGTGCGCCGGCGCGGCCTGGCTGCTGGCGGGGGCGACCGGGCTGCATCCGGCCACGATGATCCTGGGCACCTCGCCCGGCGGCATCGCCGAGATGTCGATCACGGCCAAGGTGCTGCAGCTGGGCGTGCCGGTGGTCACGGCCTTCCAGGTGTGCCGGCTGGTGGCGGTGCTGCTGATCGTGGGGCCGATGTACCGCTGGACCGAGCGCCGAGGGGCCTAGGCAAAGAAAAAGCGCCCCGCGGGGCGCTTGTTTCGTTCGGGCGGGGCAGGCCGCTCAGTGCACCAGCACCGGCGTGTGCGCCAGCTCGGCGTAGCCCTCGAGCGTGTCCTCGACCTCTTCCTGCGTGGGCGTGTTGAGCTGCCAGGCGGCGATCTGCTGCTGGAAGAGTTCGGCCCAGGAGCCGTCGAGGTACACCTCCTTGCCAGAGCGCTTGTCCACGATCTCGAAGCCGTGGCGTTCCAGCACGGGGCCGTTGGGCGTCGTGCTGGGCTCGTCGCCGTCGTTCGGCTGCACGTGCACGACGACGAAGGACTCGGAGTCGTAAAGCATGTTCATGGCGGGCCCTGTGAGGATGTCGATGGCGTTCATGAGGGTTAGATAGCAATCAACGCGCCAGTTTCAAGAACAGTTGTCGTTGCGCCGTTGATATGTGAGCCTTTTTGCCTCAATTGGCGGGCGCTTCGGGTAGGGGTTTGCGCAATTGGGCGTCAGCAAAATCGCCGTTTGCCTCGGTCTGGCGGATGCGCACGGGCAGGTAGCCGTAGCGCGGCGCCAGCCAGAGCTCCAGTTTTCGGTCGAAATCCTTGCGGGGCGTACGGGTGAGCTTGCGCGTGGTGAAGTCGCCGGCCGGCAGGCTCAGCTGCTCCTCGTCGCCGACCTCGAAGACCCAGACATCGCCGTCGCGCACGCCCACCGTCTGCACCGAGATCCGGGTGCCGGCTGGGTAGCGCCCCGGGCTGGCCGCCAGCAGGCCGCCCAGCTGCATCATCACGCTCATGCGGTCCTGCGCGCCCGGTTGCAGGGGCACGGGGGGGGCGTTGTTGCTGAAGATGATCTGCCCCTGGTCACGCGCGAAATGCGAGGCCACCTCGGCCTTGCGGCTTTCCGAGTAGCGCTCGGGTTCCAGGCCCGAGGGGCCGATCTTGCCGGTGCTGTGCCAGTTCAGCAGGGTGAAGAACACCGCCTTGAGCGTGAGCCGCCCGTCGTAGCGGCTGCCGTCCTGCAGCCAGACCAGCTCGCCGAACACGCCGCGCTGCGGCGAGGCGCCCTTCTGGCCCGTGGCTTCGAAATCGAGCGTGACCGAGCCCGGAATCCGCAGTGCCTGGGTGCCAGCGATGGTGCCCGAGGCGCCGCTGCCGGCCGTGGTCGTGCCGCCCTGCGTGCCACCGGCTGTGGTGCCCGTGACGGCGGCCGGAGCGCTGGCCGGTGCCTCGGGGGTGGCTGCTCCTGAATCTGTAGCGGCCTGCGCGGTCTGGTCGTGCGTTTCGGGAGGAGGTGTCTGGGCCGGCGCGTCTGGCACGGGCGCCGGGGCCGGCTTGGGCTTGGGCACCGATGCTTCGCGCGGACGCCGGGGCTTGGCCGGTGGCGGCGGCTTGGCCGCGACCGGCGCGGCGGCCGGTGCCGCGGGGGCTTCCGCCGCGGGCGGCGCGATCACGATCGTGCGCGTGATGAACTTGCTGGCCAGCGGCGAGGGCTCCGGCCCGATGGCCATCGGCGCCAGCCCGAGCAGCAGCAGGTGCGCCAGCGCCACCGCCAGCGTCAGCCCCGCGAGCGCGCGCCAGGACGGGCGCCCGGGCAGGCCCAGGGACAGCGGTGGGGGCGCGACGTGCGTCGACATGGGTGTGTGGAGTGGGTTGCGGCGCCGAGGTTCACGAAGTCCACTCGGTACACTGCCGCCCGTTCAACCAGTTTAGTGGGCGCGGCGCCGCGCCCTTTTTCTTGCTCACGCCCGCACCATGAAACTCGCCACCCTGAAGGACGGCTCGCGCGACGGCCAGTTGGTCGTCGTCTCGCGCGACCTCACGCTCGCCCACTACGCCACCGGCATCGCGAGCCGGCTGCAGCAGGTGCTGGACGACTGGGGCTTCATGAGCCCGCAGCTGCAGGACCTGTACGACGCCCTCAACCACGGCCGCGCGCGCCACGCCTTTCCCTTCGACCCCGCCCAGTGCATGGCGCCGCTGCCGCGCGCCTACCAGTGGGCCGACGGCTCGGCCTACCTGAACCACGTCGAGCTGGTGCGCCAGGCGCGCAACGCCGAGGTGCCCGAGAGCTTCTACACCGACCCGCTCATGTACCAGGGCGGCAGCGACGACTTCCTGGGCCCGGTCGACGACGTGATCGTGCCCAGCGAAGCCATGGGCATCGACTTCGAGGCCGAGATCGCCGTCGTCACCGGCGACGTGAAGATGGGGTCCACGCCCGAGCAGGCGCTGGACGGCATCCGCCTCGTGATGCTGGCCAACGACGTGAGCCTGCGCAACCTCATCCCGGCCGAGCTGGCCAAGGGCTTCGGCTTCTTCCAGAGCAAGCCCGCCACCGCCTTCAGCCCCGTGGCCGTCACGCTCGACGAGCTCGGCGAGGCCTGGCAGGACGGGCGCGTGCACCTGGCGCTGCAAAGCAGCTGGAACGGCCGCAAGGTCGGCCTGTGCGACGCCGGCCCCGAGATGACCTTCCACTTCGGCCAGCTCATCGCCCACATCGCCAAGACCCGCAACGTGCGCGCCGGCAGCATCGTCGGCAGCGGCACCGTGAGCAACAAGGGCGTCGAGAAGAACGGCCGCATGGAATGGCCCAAGGGCTACTCGTGCATCGCCGAGAAGCGCTGCATCGAGACCATCCAGGACGGCGCGCCGGCCACCGACTTCATGAAGTTCGGCGACACCATCCGCATCGAGATGAAGGGGCTGGACGGACGCTCGCTGTTCGGCGCGATCGACCAGGAGATCGTGTCGACGGCGGGGCGGCCGGTGGAGGCGCCGGTGTCGCTCACCAAGCCGCAGGCCGGAACCGACGCCGGCACCGCGCCGGAACCCGCCGCCGAAGGCTGACGCAGGCCCTGTCGGGGTTTCTCCCCGTTCGGCTGGCCGGAAGCCCCCGTTCCGCAAAGCCCAACCCTGCGCGGCGGGCGCTGCCTAGGATGCAGCGATCCGTTCACTGCAAGGAGACAGGTCCATGGGCATGCCGAAGCTGGCGGGGCGCGCGTTGTGCGCATGGGGGGTGATGGGCATGGCGCTGGCCGGACAGGCCGCCGCCCAGAAGCTCAGCGACGACAAGGTGCGCGTGGGCGTGCTGTCGGACATGTCGGGCCTGTACGCCGATACCGCGGGGCGCGGCTCGGTCGAGGCCGCGCGCATGGCCATCGAGGACTTCGGCGGCCAGGTGCTCGGGCGGCCCATCGAGCTGGTCTCGGGCGACCACCAGAACAAGGCCGACATCGGCGCCTCGCTGGCACGCACCTGGTACGACCGCGACGGCGTCGACGCCATCTTCGACATGAACAACTCGGCCGTCGCGCTGTCGGTGGTCAACCTGGCGCGCGAGCGGCAGAAGCTGTCGATCAACACCGGCGGCGCCTCGGTGGCGCTCACCAACGAAGCCTGCGCGCCGACCTCGGTCCACTACACCTACGACACCTACGCGCTGGCCAACGGCGCCGCGCAGGGCGTGAGCCGCCAGGGCGGCAAGACCTGGTACCTGATCGGCGTGGACTACGCCTTCGGCAAGGCCATGGCCGCCAACATGACCGAGTTCGTCGGCGAGCTGCAGGGCAAGGTGATCGGCAGCGTGTTCCACCCGCTCAACGCGAGCGACTTCTCGTCGTACGTGCTGCAGGCGCAGGCCTCGGGGGCCGACACCATCGCGCTGGCCAACGCCACCAGCGACACGGTCAATGCCGTCAAGGCGGCGCGGCAGTTCGGCGTGTCGCCCAAGCAGCGCGTGGTGCCGATGCTGATGTTCATCAACGACGTGCATGCGCTGGGCCTGGCCCAGGCGCAGGGCATGACCTTCGCCACCGGCTTCTACTGGGACCGCACGCCCGAGTCGCGGGCCTGGGCGCGGCGCTACTTCGAGCGCATGAAGAAGATGCCCTCGATGATCCAGGCCGGCGCCTACTCGGCGGTCACGCACTACCTGAAGGCGGTGCAGGCCGCGGGCACCGACGACGGCGCCACCGTGGCCGCGAAGATGAAGGCGATGCCGGTGAACGACTTCTTCGCGCAGGGCGGCACGATCCGCGCCGACGGCCGCATGGTGCACGACATGTACCTGGTGAGCGTGAAGAAGCCCGCCGAGTCGAAGTACCCGTGGGACTACTACACGGTGCTGTCCACGATCCCCGGCGACAAGGCCTTCCAGCCCTTGTCCAAGAGCAAGTGCCCGCTGGTTGCCGCAGCGAAGTCCTGATCGCCTGACCGAACCCAAGGAGACCCCATGAAAGTCCGTGCCGCCGTCCTGCAGCGCCTCGGCGCCCCCGCGCCCTATGCCCAGAGCCGACCGCTCGAGATCGAGGAGGTCGAGCTGGCGCCGCCCGGCCCCGGCGAAGTGCTGGTGCGCATCGCGGCCGCGGGACTGTGCCACTCGGACCTGTCGATCCTCAACGGCGACCGGCCGCGCCGCACGCCGATCGTGCTGGGTCACGAAGCGGCCGGCGTGGTCGAGGCGCTGGGCGAGGGCGTGACCGACCTGGCGCCGGGCGACCACGTGATCCTGGTGTTCGTGCCGAGCTGCGGCCATTGCGCGCCGTGCGCCGAGGGGCGCCCCGCGCTGTGCGAGCCGGGCGGTGCGGCCAACGTGGCGGGCACGCTGCTGGGCGGCGCGCGGCGGCTGTCGTACCGCGGCGAGCCGATGGACCACTTCGTGGGCGTGTCAGCCTTTGCCGAGTACGCGACGGTGTCGCGCCGCTCGCTGCACAAGATCGACCGCGAGCTGCCGCTGGAAATTGCTGCCATGTTCGGCTGCGCGGTGGTGACGGGCGTCGGGGCCGTGGTCAACACCTCGCAGGTCCGGCCGGGCCAGACCGTGGCCGTGGTGGGGCTCGGCGGCGTGGGGCTGGCCGCGCTCATGGGCGCGCTGGCGGCGGGCGCCGCGCGCGTGATCGCGGTCGACCTGGCGCAGGACAAGCTCGATTTCGCCCTCGCGCTGGGCGCCACCGACAGCGTGAACGCCAGCGACCCCGACGCGGCCAAGCGGCTGCGCGACATGACCGAGGGCGGCGTCGACCATGCGCTCGAGATGGTGGGTTCGGCCAAGGCGCTGGAGTTCGCCTACAAGGTCACGCGCCGCGGCGGCACCACCGTGACCGTGGGCCTGCCCGCCGCCATCCAGACGCTGAACACGCCGGTCTGGCACCTCGTGGCCGAGGAGCGCACGCTCAAGGGCAGCTACCTCGGCAGCTGCGTGCCGCGGCGCGACCTGGGGCGCTTCATCGCGCTGTACCGCCAGGGCAAGCTGCCCGTGGACCGGCTGCTCACCGGGCGCCTGAAGCTCGAGGAGATCAACGAGGGCTTCGACCGCCTGCAGCGCGGCGAGGCCATCCGGCAGATCGTCACGATGCCGTGACGGCCGCAGGCATCGCACCCCGCAGCAACTCCTTCTGCGTCCGAATCCCCAACCGCCGGAACGCCCGGTACTGATGCGTGCGCACCGTGCTGAGCTCCACGCCCAGCACGCGCGCCGTTTCCTTCGCCGTGCGGCCCGCCATCAGGTGGCCGATCACCTCGCGTTCGCGCAGGCTCAGCGTCAACAGCCGTGAGGCGAGGGTGGGCGCGGCCGCCTCATGCACCGCCGCCGCGCTGCGGCTGTGGGCGCTGGCGGCGTCGGCCAGCAGCGTGGCGTGGGCGGCGATGACGCCGAAGTCGGTCTCGCCGAACTCGGGCTGCGCCAGGCTGCGGTAGAAGCTCACGGCCACGCGCTGGCCGCTTGGGCGCAGCAACAACACCGAGCTGCGCTCGCGGATGCCCACGTCGCCGTAGCAGGCGGCGCGGTAGGCGGGGTCGGCCACTTCGTCGCCGTGCTGGTGGCCCATCCACAGCTGCGCGCGCTTCGGCAGCTTGCGCGCGGCCAGCCAGGCCATGTGGGGGTCGAGCCGGTCGAAGCGCTGTGCCACGTAGCGCTCGGCGGTGCGCTCGGCCGTGTGGCCGTAGCTGCTGGCGGCCGACACGGTCTCGATGCGGCCGGTGGCGTCGACGCCGAACACGGTGCAGAAGGTGACGGGCATCACGCGGTGCATCGCCGCCAGGCAGCTGGCCGCCAGATGCGGCGTGCCGATGCCCGCCAGCACGTCGCCGACGACGGCCGCCGACAGCCGGGCGTCGGCGGCAGGGTGGAGGCTCCAGCGTTTCATGGGGTTTCGAAGGAGGACTAGGGTAAATACCTCCTACGAAGTTATGACATTGGCGCGGGCGGTGCATCGGGACAATCCCGTTCCATGACCACCACCCGTACCGCCGACGCCGCCACAGGCCCCGTGCCGCCGCCAGCCAGCGCGACCGCGCTGCCGCCTTCGGTCGGCGCCTTCCACTACACGCGCTTCGCGCCCCGGCTGCCGTCGCTCGACGCCGACGGCATGGAGCCCGGCCGCCATCCCGTCGTGATCGCGGGCGGCGGCCCGGTGGGCATGGCGCTCGCGCTGGGGCTCGCCAACCACGGCGTGCGCTGCGTGGTGCTCGAGGCCGACGACACGGTCTGCGTGGGCAGCCGCGCGGCCTGCATCTCGCGCCGCAGCCTGGAGATCGTCGAGCGCCTGGGTGCGCTGCCGGCGTTCATGGGCAAGGGGCTGCCGTGGAGCGTGGGGCGCAGCTTCTACAAGACGGCCGAGGTGTTCCGCTTCGAGATGCCGCAGGCCGCGCAGCAGAAGCTGCCGCCGATGATCAACCTGGAGCAGTACTACATCGAGCAGTACCTGCTGGACGAGATCGAGCGCCGCAATGCCGCGACGCCGGGGCTCGTCGACATCCGCTGGGGCACCGAGCTCACCGCGCTCGCGCAAGACAACGACGGCGTGACGCTCGACGTGCGCAACGCCGAGGGTGCCTACCGCCTGCGCGGCCAGTGGCTCGCGGCCTGCGACGGCGGCCAGAGCTTCGTGCGCAAGTCGCTCGGGCTGGCGCTGGAGGGCACGGGCTACGAAGGCCGCTACGTGATCATCGACATCGAGCTGCACAGCGGCCACCCGACCGAGCGCCGCGCCTGGTTCGACCCGCCGTGGAACCCCGGCTCGACCGTGCTGATGCACCGCCAGCCCGACGACATCTGGCGCATCGACTACCAGCTGCGCGCCGGCCAGAGCACCGAAGACGCACTGCAGCCCGCGGCGGTGGCCGAGTTCGTGCAGCGCCACCTCGACGCCATCGGCGAAGGCCACCTGCCGTGGAAGACGGTGTGGACCTCGGTCTACCGCGCCGGCGCGATGACGCTCGAGCGCTACCGCCACGGCCGCGTCGTGTTCGCGGGCAACGCGGCGCACGCCATGCCGATCTTCGGCGTGCGCGGCCTCAACTCGGGCTTCGACGACGCCGACAACCTGGCCTGGAAACTGGCCTTCGTGGCCCAGGGCCTGTCGGGCCCGGCGCTGCTGGATTCGTACTCGCAGGAGCGCATCGCGGCCTTCCACATCAACGCCGAGGCCGCGATGCGCAGCACGGAGTTCATGTCGCCGCCCTCGCGCGGCTTCGACCTGCTGCGCGAGGCGGCGCTGTCGCTGTCGGAGGCGCACCGTGGCATCGCGCAACTCATCAACCCGCGCCAGACGCAAGCTGTGCGCTACGACGGTTCGGCGCTGTCGAGCGCGGGCGACACGCTGCCCGCCGGCCCGCTGCCGGGCGAGGCGATGCCCGAGCAGCCGCTCGCGCAGGGCCATCTCACCGACTGGATCGGCCCGGTGTTCACGCTGCTGGTGCTGCAGCCGGACCTGGCGCCGCTGCCCGACGCCGACATCGCGCAGGCCCGGCAAGGCGCCGTGCCTTTCGCGGTGCGCACCATCGCCCGCCTGGGCCACAGCGACGGCGCCGATGCGCAGGCGTCCCCCGCCGTCTTCGCCGCGCTCGGCGCCGGCGATGGCGCCGTCTACCTGCTGCGCCCCGACGGCCACGTGGCCGCGCGCTGGCACCGGCTGCCGGCCGGTGCGCTGCCCGCCGCGCTGGCGCGCGCGGCCGTCGCCACTTCACAGGACATTCCCGCATGACGACCTCCGCTCCCTCGCTCCACCCCGACGCCCGCGACCGCCTGTACGCCGAGTGCGCACGCGCCATCACCGAGGCCGGCGCCGAGCGCGAATCGCTGTTCCTCGCGCGGCTCGCGCTGCTGCTGTTCGAGCAGGTCGGCGACGAGGCGCGCTGCCGCGCCGCGCTGGCCGACGCGTTGCGCGCGCTGCCCGTACCATCGCTGTCCGCTTCCGAACAAAAAACAGGAGATTGATCTCATGGATCGCCGCACCCTTCTCGCCACGCTCGCCTCCGGCGCCGCCGTGGCCGCAGCCCCCTTCGCCCACGCACAGGACTACCCCGCGCAGCTCATCAAGTGGGTCGTGCCGTACCCCGCGGGCGGCGGCACCGACGTGATCGCGCGCGTGCTGGCCGAGGCCATGCGCCAGACGCTGGGCCAGCAGATCGTGGTCGACAACCGCCCCGGCGCGTCGACCAACATCGGCGCCGACCTGGTCGCCAAGAGCAAGCCCGACGGCTACACGGTGCTGTCGGCCGACAACGCCGTGCTGGCCTTCAACGAGCACCTGTTCAGCAAGCTGCCGTTCAACCCCGAGAAAGACTTCACTTACATCGGCGCCATCGGCAAGTTCCCGCTCGCGCTGGTGGTGCACCCGGACTTCCCGGCCAAGACCTTCAAGGAGTTCCTGGCCTACGTGAAGGCCAACCCCGGCAAGGTCAACTACGCCTCGCCCGGCAACGGCTCGCCGCACCACCTGGCGATGGAAATGTTCAAGGCGCGCACCGGCACCTTCATCACCCACATCCCGTACCGCGGCGCGGCGCCGGCCATGGCCGACGTGATGGGCGGCCAGGTGCCGTGCATGTTTCTGGACCTGGCCTCGGGCCTGCCGATCATGCAGGGCAACAAGGTGCGCGTGCTGGCCATCGGCTCGGGCGCGCGCAGCAAGCGCCTGCCTGACGTGCCGACGCTGGCCGAAGTGGGCGTGCCCAACACCGAGGTGTTCGCGTTCCAGGGCATCCTGGGCCCAGCCGGCCTGCCCGCCGCCGTGGTGAACAAGCTCAACAGCGACCTGAACAAGGCCTTCAGCACGCCGGCCGTGCAAAAGCGCTTCGACGACTTCGGCATGGAAGCGATGCCCGGCACGCCGGCGCAGTTCGCGGCGCTGTCGCGCGCGGAGTCGAAGCGCTGGGGCCCGATCATCAAGCAGGCCGGCATCAAGCTGGACTGATGCCGCCCAGAGGCGTTCGTCCTAGCGGGCGAACGCTTTTCGCGAGCCGTCTTCGAAGACTTCGTCGTCGCGCTGCAGCTCGCCGTTCTCGTCCCAGCTGCGTTCGCGCGTCACACGGCCCTTGTCGTCGAAGCTCGACTCGGCCAGCAGCTCGCCCTTTTCATTGAAGCGCTGGTGCGTGCCCACGGGCACCTGCCGGCCGCGCCCCGGCGCGAGGTAGCGGCCCTGCGCGGCGCGCTGGCCGCTGTCGTAGAACTCGGTCACGTCGACCGTGCGCTCGCTGCCGGCGCCGCTGTAGACGGCCTTGCTGCGCGGCTGGCCGTTGAGGTGGTAGCTGTCGTCGCTCAGGGGCTCGCCCGCGGCGTTCCAGCGCTGGTCGCGCACCAGCGAGCCGCGGTCGGAAAACTCCTGCTCGCGCTGGCGGATCGACGAGCGCCCGACCAGCAGCCACACGGTTTCGCGCCGCTTCACGCCCTCGGACGAAAAACTGCGCTCCACGCGCCGGTTGCCGCTGGTCTCGTCGACCACCGAGGGCTTGCCGTTGTCGTAGAACTCCTGCGTGCGCACGCGCTTGCCCGCCTGGTACGACAGCCGCGAGCGCAGCGTGCCGCGCGCGTCGAACAGGTCGACGTTCGACGGCCCGCCCGTGAAGCCGCACAGCCTGGCATCGTCGGCCACCGGCGCCAGCACCGGCGCCTCGGCGCAGCGCAGCATCGACATCTGGCCGCGCTCGGTGAACTCGACCATGGCGCGCTCGGTGCCGCGGTCGGGGTAGAAGGTGGCGCGCCGCAGCTGGCCGCCGGGGTAGAAGCTGCGCACCAGGCCGCGCTCCTGGCCGTCGTCGTACATGGCGTCGCGCAGCACCTGGCCGCCGGGCGCGAACTCGCGCGCGCGGCCGTGCATGTTGCCCTTGGCGTTGATGGTGTGCTCGCGCGCGAGCTTGCCTTTTTCGTAGAAGCGCACCAGGCCCATGAAGACGCCGTTCTGCACCTGCTGCTCGCGCTGGAGCTCGCCGGTGCCGCGGTCCTTGCAACGCATCAGGCCGGTCTTGCCGGCGGTGCTGTTGCCGTCGGCGGGGCTCACGCGCTGGCCGTTGAGCTCGCACTCCTGCTGCGCATGGGCCGTCGGGGTACCCAGCAGCGCGGCCAATGCGATCGCGGCCGGGCCGAGGAGGGACGCGGCCGCCCGGGGCGCCCGAAGAGCGGGAACGGGCGGGCGCAGGGTCACTTGTCGTAGAGCGTGTCGAGCGAACGGAAACCCTTGACCTCGATCGGGTTGCCGAAGGAGTCGCAGAAGAACATCGTCCACTGCTCGCCCGGCTGGCCTTCGAAGCGCACCTGCGGCTTCAGCACGAACTCGGTGCCGGCGGCTTCGAGGCGCCCGGCCAGCGCCTGCCAGTCGGGCAGCGCGAGCACGATGCCGAAGTGCGGCATGGGCACCATCGCGTCGCCGACGCGGCCGGTGCGGGTGGTGGCGAAGGGCTCGCCCAGGTGCAGCGAGATCTGGTGGCCGAAGAAGTCGAAGTCGACCCAGGTGTCGGTGCTGCGGCCTTCGGCGCAGCCCAGCACGTCGCCGTAGAAGCGGCGGGCGCCGTCCAGGTCGCGCACGTGGAAGGCAAGGTGAAAGATGCTTTGCATGGTTTTGGATTATGGGCAGCGGTGCTGTGAGAATGCCGGACTTTCTTTCAATCATGGAGCTCGCCTTGCGGATACTCCGAGCCCTCGTCGCACCGCTGCGCCTGCTGTCGCGCGGCACCGACCGGCCGGCGCCCCAGCGCCTTCTTGCACGTCTGACCCGCCAGGCCTTCGCGGCTGTCGGTGGTTGTTTCATCGCGGTGGCCGCACATGCCGCCGCCTGCCCGCCCTCGGCCATCGCGAGCCTCGAGAAGCCCGGCATCGGCCTGCGCAACGGCATCGACCGCGGCCTGCTGTGGCGCATCGAGCGCGACGGCCGCACCTCGTGGCTCTACGGCACCCTGCACCTGGGGCGCGGCGAATGGGTGCGCCCCGGGCCCACCGTGCAGAAGGCGCTGGCGCAGAGCGACACGCTCGCGCTGGAGCTCGACTCGCGCGACGACGCCACGGTGCGCGCCCTGAGCCAGCCGGCCGACCCGGCCGCGGTGGCGCGCGTGCTCAGCGGCGAACGCGCCCGCCGGCTCGAGCGCCAGAACGCCGAGGCCTGCGTGCCGCCGGGTTCGACCGCCCGGCTGCCGCCCATCCTGCAGGTGACGGCGCTGACCGCGCTGGCGGCGCGCGCCGACGGGCTGTATGCGGAGTTCGGCGTCGACGAGACGCTGGCCGTCTCGGCCCGCAACAGCAACAAGCCGATCGTCGCGCTCGAGAACGCGGCCGACCAGTTGCGCTGGCTCACCGGCGGCTCCGAAGCCGAAGAGGCCGAGCAGATCGACGCCATGCTCGACGAGCTGGAGTCGGGCCGGCTGCGCGGCCAGCTCAAGACGCTGGCCGATGTCTGGGCGCGCAGCGACGCGGCCCGGCTGGCGCGCTACGCCGAGTGGTGCGAGTGCCTGAACACGCCGGCCGAGCAGCGCCTCATGAAGCGCCTGCTCGACGACCGCAACCCCGGCCTGGCCGACGGCATCGAGCGCCTGCATGCGGGCGGGCGCAGCGCATTCGCCGCGGTCGGCGCGCTGCACATGGTCGGCGCGCAGGGCCTGCCCACGCTGATGGCGGCGCGCGGCTTTCGCGTCACGCCGGTGCTCACCGAGGCGCAGGCGCAGCAGGCGCTGCCGATGCCGGCGCTCGCCGCGCCCGAGCCGCCGGCCCGCAAGGCGGTGCGCGGTGGCAAGAACGTCAAGGGACAGAAGGCGGCCAAGGGCACGGGCCAGAAGGCCGCTGCGAAGGGCGGGGCCAAGCCGGCGTCCAAGGCCGCTGCCGCGCCCAAAGGCAAGGCCGCACCCCGTGCCGCCCCCAAGGCCACCAACAGCAAAGTGCGCCGATAATCGCGACCGCCATGCACACGTTGCGCCCCCACCCCCGCCTGATCGGCCGCCTCGGCCGGTGGGTGCTGCTGTGGTTCGTGCTGTCGCTGGGCGTAGCGGTGGCGTCGCCGGTGGTGCATCCGCAGGCGATGGAACTGGTGTGTTCCGGCGCCGGCACCATCAAGGTGGTGGTGCACACCGAAGACGGCGTGCAGGACATGGGCGCCACGCACATGGACTGCCCCCTGTGCGTGCTGACCGGTGCGCCGCCCCCGCCGCCCGTGGCGGCCGCGTTCGATGCGCCCCTGCCGCTGGGGCGCGTGCTTCAACCCATTCCCGCCGCGCGCCATGCCGCGGCCACGGCCGCGCCGCTTCCGGCCCGTGGGCCTCCGCGTTCCGCCTGAGCGATCAGCAACAGCGCTGTCTGTCGGTGCACCCCGGGTGCGCGCAGGCGGTCCCTTTGGCTTGAAGTTCGTGGAGCCGGTTCCCCATGAAGCAGCACTCCCGCGCCCTGGCGATCGCCATGGCATTTCCCTTCAGCGCGCCGGTGTGGGCGCAGCAGCAAACGCCGCCGGACGTTGATCCGCCGGAGGCCGGCGCTGCCGCTGCCCCGGGCCGCACGCTCGGCACCGTCACCATCAGCGGTGGCCGGCCGACCTCGCTGCCGACGCAGATCCCCACCACCATCGAAGGCGTGACCGCCGAGCAGATCGCCGAGACGGTCAACGCGACCGACGCCGAGGACGCGCTCAAGTACCTGCCGAGCCTGCTGGTGCGCAAGCGCTACATCGGCGACTTCAACCACGCGGTGCTTGCCACGCGCGCCTCGGGCACGGGCAACAGCGCCCGCGCGATGGTCTACGCCGACGGCATCATGCTGTCGAACCCGCTGGGCAACGGCGCCACCTTCGCGCCGCGCTGGGGCATGGTGTCGCCCGACGAGATCGAGCGCGTCGACGTGCTCTACGGCCCGTTCTCGGCCGCCTACCCGGGCAACTCGGTGGGCGCCGTGGTCGACTACGTGACGCGCATGCCCACGCAGCTCGAGGCGCACGTCAAGCTCAGCGGCTTCACCTCGAACTTCGACCTGTACAACAGCCATTCGTCGCCGGGCGGCCAGCAGCTGGACCTGTCGCTGGGCAGCCGCAGCGGCGACTGGTCGTGGTGGCTCGGCGCCTCGCGCACCCACAGCAAGGGGCAGTCGCTGTCGTTCGCCAACCGGCTCGTGAGCGCCGGCACGGTGGGCAGCGCGGGCACGCCCGTCACCGGCGCGGTGCTCGGGCTGAACCCGTCGAACCAGCCGTGGTGGCTGCTGGGCGGCATCACCGCCTACGACACGACCCAGGAGCAGGCCAAGCTCAAGCTGGCCTACGACTTCTCGCCCACGGTGCGCGCCACCTACACGCTGGGCGCCTGGCACAACATCACGCACGGCAGCACCGACACCTACCTGCGCGATGCGCTCGGCCAGCCGGTGTACGGCGGGCGCGTGAACCTCGGCGGACGCACCTACAACCTCGACGCACCGGCTGCTGCCTTCGCGCCGACCGAGACGGCGCTCACGCACTACATGCACGGCCTCTCGGTGAAGAGCCACACCGGCGGCGTGTTCGACTGGGAGGTGGCGGCGAGCCTGTTCGACTACGCGAAGGACACCTCCCGCACGCCGACCACGGCGCTGCCGGGCGCCTTCTACGGTGGCCCGGGCCGCACCACCGACATGGGCGGCACCGGCTGGCACACCTTCAAGGCCGCGGGCACCTGGCGGCCTACCGGCTCGGCCGAAGGCGTGGGCGCGCACGTGGTCGACTTCGGCGTCCAGCAGGACACCGCGCGGCTGCGCAGCGCCATCGGCAACACGCGCGACTGGATCGGCGGGCCGGCCGTGTCGCCGTTCTCCGCCTTCAACGGCAACACGCGACTGCGCTCGCTCTACGTGCAGGACACCTGGCGCTTCGCGAAAGACTGGAAGACCACGCTGGGCCTGCGCCACGAGCGCTGGGAGGCCTACGGCGGCCAGCTCGGCAACGCGGCGCGGCTACTCGACTTCGCGCCGCGCAAGAACAGCTTCGTCTCGCCCAAGGCCGCGCTCGCCTGGCAGGCCACGCCCGACTGGCACTTCAAGGCCTCGATCGGGCGTGCCGTGCGCATGCCCACCGTGAGCGAGCTCTACCAGGGCTCGATCGAGGGCAACCGCATCGTCAACACCAACCCCGACCTGCGCCCCGAGCGTTCGTGGACCGCCGAGCTGAGCGCCGAGCGCGACCTCAAGCGCTGGGGCGTCGACGGCGTGCTGCGCACCACGCTGTTCTTCGAGCACACGAAGGACGCGCTCTACACCCAGGCGCTCACGAACCTCGTGAGCACCGTGCAGAACGTCGACGCCATCCGCACGCGCGGGCTGGAGGTGGCCATCAACACGGTCGATGCGGGCATCCAGGGGCTGGACCTGGGCGGCAGCCTCACGCTGACCGATTCGAAGATCACCGCCAACCGCGGCTTCCCGGCCAGCGTGGGGCGCGACCAGCCGCGCGTGCCCAAGGTGCGCGCCTCGCTGCTCGCCACCTACCGGCCCGACGCGAAGTGGAGCTACACCGTCGGCGCGCGCTACAGCGGCCGGCAGTACGGCACGCTCGACAACAGCGACCCGAACGGCATGGCCTTCATGGGCTTCTCGAAGTTCTTCGTGGTCGATGCGCGCATCCGCTACCGCATCGACCGCCAATGGAGCGCCGCCGTCGGCATCGACAACCTGAACAACCGCACCTACTGGGCCTTCCACCCGTACCCGCAACGCACCTTCGTGGCCGAACTGAAGTTCGACCTCTGACCCTCACTTTTTCCTACCCAAGGACACCCGCCATGACGAAGCTTTCGACCCCCACCTTCCACACCCTCGCCGCCTGCGCCCTGCTGGCCGCTGCCGGCGCCGCCGGCGCCCACGTGAGCCTGCCCCCGGGCGGCGCCACCGTCGGCAGCGAGTACAACGCCGCCTTCCGCGTCGGCCATGCCTGCGAAGGCGCCAAGGCGACGACAGGCCTCGCGGTGCGCCTGCCCAAGGGCTTCGTGCTCACCGACGCCCAGGCGCGCAAGGGCTGGAAGCTCGATGCGCCCAAGGCCGGCAGCGCCGAAGGCGAAGTGCGCTGGACGGCAGAGACGCCGCAGAACGCGTTGCCCGGCAGCGAGCGCGGCGAGTTCGTGCTGCGCGGCAAGGTGCCCGCCACGCCGGGCCCGCTGTGGTTCAAGGTGCGCCAGGACTGCGACGTCGGCAGCGTCGACTGGGCCGAAGTGCCCGCGTCGGGCAGCGCCACGGCCGGCCTGAAGAAGCCCGCGGCCAAGCTCGACGTGGTGGCGCAGGGCGTGGCCACGGTCGACGTGCGCGACGCTTGGGTGCGCCAGTCGGTGCCGGGCCAGAGCGGCACGGGTGCCTTCATGAAGCTCACCGCGCCCACGGGCACGAAGCTGGTCGGCATCTCGACGCCTGCTGCCGGCGTGGCCGAGGTGCACGAGATGAAGATGGAAGGCGACACCATGCGCATGCGCGAACTCGCGGGCGGCCTCGAGCTGCCGGCCGGCAAGACCGTCGAGCTCAAGCCCGGTGGCTACCACGTGATGCTGATGGACCTGAAGGGCGCCATGACCAAGGGCGCGACCGTGCCCATGACCCTGAAGTTCGAGGACGCCAAGGGCGCGAAGACGACGCTGGAGCTGAAGCTGCCGGTCGGTGCGCCCGAAGGCGCCGCTGCTGCCGCGCCCGCGGCGGGCGGTGCGCACCAGCACAAGCACTGAACTGGTCGAGCCGGACCGTCAGAGCAACTGGTCCGGCGCCAGCGGCCCGAACAGCCGCAGCAGGAAGCGCAGCGTGGCGCTCGCGTCGGGCTCGGTGTCCGTGTCCTGCAGGCCGCTGCCTTCGGGGGCGTGCCACACCAGCGTGCCTTTTGCGAGTTCGACATGCCAGGCGCGCTCGCGCATGCCGCGCTCGATCTGCTCGGCCGCCATGCGCGAGAGTTCGCCGCTGCGGATCAGCAGCGCGATCTCGGTGTTCTGCAGCTGCGAGCGCAGGTCCAGGTTCATCGAGCCGACCACCAGCAGCCGGCCGTCCATCACCAGCACCTTGGAGTGCAGCATCGCGCGCGATTCGCCGCTGACGCTGCCTGCGCCGCTGCCGCCCGAGGAACCGAACACATTGCCGAAGTCGGCCTGTTCGCTGCGCAGCTCGTAGAGCTCCACGCCCGCGGCGAGCAGCGCCTTGCGGTGGCGCGCATAGCCGACGTGGGCAATGGGCGCGTCGTTCGAGGCCAGTGAATTCGTCAGCACCCGGATGCGCACGCCCCGCGCGCGCGCCGCGGCAAAGGCCTGCTGCATGTCGGGGCCGGGCACGAAGTAGGGCGAGATGATCAGCAGGTCGGTGCGCGCCTGGCCGATCAGGTGCAGCAGGCCTTCGACCACCGTGTCGCCGCTGGAGGCCAGGTCGGCCAGCGCGGTGGCGCTGCGCGAGGGCAGCGCGGGCCGGCTCACCACGAGGTCGGGGTTGCGCACCGCACCGGGGCCGCTGTCGGCTGGGATCTTGCCGGGCGCGTCGGCCAGCATCAGCGCCGGGGCCCAGACGAAGGCGGCGCTGCGCAGATCGAGCGGCTTCTCGTCCCAGGCGCGGGCCCGCTGCTCGGGCGTGGGGCCGGCGCCGGGGCGCGGCTCGCCGTCCGGGGGCTTGGGCTGGTTGCGCGCTTCGGCCGCCTCGTCGCTGAGTTCCTGGTCGACCCGGCGCGCGCGGTCGCGGATGCGCTGGAACTCCTCGCGCGAGACCAGCGACTGCACGGGGTAGGCGCGCTCGTTGTTCCAGTAGCTGTCGAAGCTGCGCGAGAGGTCCTGCACGATCGGGCCGGCCGCCAGCACGTCGACGTCGACGAAGTTGCCGGTGGTGGCGTTGCCGAAGTAGGCGTCGCCCAGGTTGCGCCCGCCCGTCACGCCCATCACGTTGTCGGCCAGGAACAGCTTGTTGTGCATGCGCTGCTGGATGCGCGAGACCTCGCCGATGGCGTTGAGCATCCGGTTGAAGCCGGTGCCGCGCGAACCCGCGAGCGGGTTGAACAGCCGCATCTCGATGTTCGGGATGAAGGCCAGGCCGAGCACCAGCGCGTCGCGGCCGATGGTGTGGAAGTCGTCCAGCAGGATGCGCACCCGCACGCCGCGCTCGGCCGCCGCCTGCAGCCCGCGCACCAGCCGGCCGGTGCTGGCGTCGGCGTGGATGGCGTAGTACTGCAGGTCCAGCGTCTTCTGTGCGTTCTCGATCAGCGCCAGCCGGCTGCCGTAGGCGGCCTGCGGGCCGCCCAACAGCAGGAAACCGGAGTCGAAGCGTGCCTTGTCGGCGTTGCGGCGCTCCCGCAGCAGCGTGGCCAGCGCCGTGCCGTCGGGCGAGGCGAGCGCGGTCGAGACCGGGCGGTCCACCTCCTTCGGCAGCTGCGCGCAGGCGCCGAGCACCAGGAGGGCCAGCAGCGCGATGCTGCGGCGGACCAACGCGTGGAAGGAAGAAGAAGGCATGCGGCGGGGTCTTTCCGGGGGCTTGGGAAGGCGGTGCCGCATGTATAGCCGAGTTGGCGTCCGTCGTGGGTGGGACGGGCGGCCAACCGGTGAGGGAAGACGGCGCTCAGCGCCCGGCGCCGAGCTCTTCCTGGCGCTCCAGCGCGGCGAGCAGTTCGTCGTCGATCTTGGCGTGGCGCTCGCTCAGCTCGACCGCGCGCGAGGCGTCGCTCGCGTAGATGGCGCCGCCGTCGAGTTCGAGCATTTCGCTGATTCGCTTCTGCTCGGCCTCGAGGGATTCGATCTGCGCGGGCAGGGCTTCGAGTTCGCGCTGCTCCTTGTAAGAGAGCTTCTTGCGGGGACCGCCGGTGGGGGGCGCGGCAGGTGCAGTCGCGGGGGCCGGAGCCGGTGCGGCGGCCGGCGGCGGCGGTGGTGCCGACGCGAGGCGCTGCTCGGCGATCTCGCGTGCGCGCTTGGACTGGATCAGCCAGTCTTCCACGCTGCCCTCGTACTCGCGCCAGCGGCCGTCGCCCTCGAAGGCGATCGTGCTGGTCACCACGTTGTCGAGGAAGGTGCGGTCGTGGCTCACGAGGAACACGGTGCCGTCGTAGTCCTGCAGCAGGCCTTCGAGCAGCTCGAGCGTGTCGATGTCCAGGTCGTTGGTCGGCTCGTCGAGCACCAGCACGTTGGCCGGGCGCGCGAACAGGCGCGCCAGCAGCAGGCGGTTGCGTTCCCCGCCGCTGAGCGAGCGCACGGGGGAGTTGGCGCGCGCGGGCGAGAACAGGAAGTCGGACAGGTAGCTCTTGACGTGCTTCTTCTGGCTGCCGATTTCGATCCACTCGCTGCCGGGGCTGATGAAGTCTTCCAGCGTGGCGTCGAGGTCGAGCTTGTCGCGCATCTGGTCGAAGTACGCCACCTGCTGGTTGGTGCCGCGACGGATCTTGCCGCTGTCGGGCTCGAGCTCGCCCAGGATCAGCTTGAGCAGCGTCGTCTTGCCGGCGCCGTTCGGGCCCAGCAGGCCGATCTTGTCGCCGCGCAGGATGGTGCCGCTGAAACCGCGGATCACGGTCTTCTCGCCGAAGGACTTGGTGGCGTCGGTGAGTTCGGCCACGATCTTGCCGCTGGACTGGCCCGAGGCGACATCCATGTTGACGCTGCCCTGCACCTCGCGGCGCGCGGCGCGGCTGGCGCGCAGTTCCTGCAGCCGCGTGATGCGGCTCTGGCTGCGCGTGCGGCGCGCTTCGACGCCCTTGCGGATCCAGATCTCTTCCTGCGCCAGCAGCTTGTCGGCCTTGGCGCTGATGATCGCTTCCTGGGCGAGCTGCTCTTCCTTCTGGACGAGGTACTGCTCGAAGTTGCCCGGGTAGGAACCCAGCTTGCCCCGGTCGAGCTCCACGATGCGGGTGGCGACGCGGTTCAGGAAGCTGCGGTCGTGGGTGATGGTGACGACGCTGCCCTTGAAGTCGATCAGCAACTGCTCCAGCCACTCGATGGAGTCGAGGTCCAGGTGGTTGGTGGGTTCGTCTAATAGAAGTACATCCGGCGCGGCCACCAGGGCCTGGGCCAGCGCGACCCGCTTGCGCGTGCCGCCCGAGAGCGAGCCGACGCGCGCGTTGCGGTCGAGGTGGAGGCGATGCAGCGTCTCTTCGACGCGCTGTTCCCAGTTCCAGGCGTCGTAGGCTTCGATCTTGGACTGCAGGGCGTCCAGGTCGAGCCCGTCCGCACCGGAGAGGTACAGGTCGCGGATGGCGATGACTTCGCCCAGGCCCTGGCTGGCGGCGGTGAACACGTCCGCATCCATGTCCAGCGCGGGTTCCTGCGCCACGTAGGCCACGCGCAGGTTCTGCTGCAACTGCAGCGTGCCGTCGTCGGGCTTTTCCAGCCCGCCCAGTATCTTGAGCATCGACGACTTGCCGGCGCCGTTGCGGCCGATCAGGCCGATGCGTTCCGATTCGAGAAGAGAGAAGTCCGCATGATCCAGCAGCGGGACGTGACCGAACGCGAGCTGCGCGTCGAGGAGTGTGATGAGTGCCATGTGGCACGGATTATCGGAGGGGCGGGTGACGGCGCCTGGCGGCTGGGGAAGAAGGCTTCTTTGTGGCTCTCTATATAGAAGGGACTGGAGTCCCCTGGGAGAGACGTCGGCAGTCAGGGACGAGGCGTGAAGCGGGCGGCGAGTGGGGCGGCAAAGGTCTTCTTCAAGTTTCTTTCAGCTTGGCTTGCACGAGCCGAAATCTGTCATATACTCGTGGGCTTCGCTGCTGAATACCTCTGGTGTTCGAAGCGACTGGTGCTCTCAGGAGCGTTGGTTGTGGGTGGTGAAGAAAGTCTTCGAAAGTTGACGCGGTTTGAAA